>JAISJJ010000071.1 GCA_031261585.1 Oscillospiraceae bacterium | reverse complement strand
GGAGGGAACGCACCGCGCCCTTCTCGCTTCCGTGAGACGCGAGAACGGCAGCGGCGGCGATGGTGGGCAGTCCCGCGACTTCCTTTAACCGAGGACGGCAGATTTTGCGGAGTTCATGTCGAATCACTCCAAAACCGTAAATTTTTGCGTCGCTGAGGCGAGAAAACTGCGTCACGCCACATTAAAAGACACTGCGGCTCGTATCGCTGTCGCCCTGCGGAGCGTGTCATGGTATTGGTTCCCGCGCACGTTTTACGGTTTGTGTAGGGGCGACCCTATGTGGTCGCCCTGTTGTGGTCTGCATTAGTGTTCAACTCTTGATTCGCCTTTAATATATATTAAAATAATATAAAATGCTTCCGTAAATGAGTCCGTTATAGCGTGCGTCCGCGATAGCGTTGTTGTCATTAAGAAATTCATCGAACTCCTCAAGCAGATCGCGATCCCACTTGTCGATCTTCACGTACGTCGGATCGGGGATCGTCACACCGCCGCTTGACGCCGTGATTTTCACGTCGAACGTGTACATGTCCGCGGCATCAGCGAGGTCGAGGGTCAATTCAAACCCGTTCTTCGTCGGCAGCATGTTCCCCGAAAAACTGCCGACCTCGTAGTCGTCCTCTTTCGCGCTGAGCGTGAATTTGCCCGTTTTCGAGTTCCACACGCTCTTCAACACGACGGTCGAGTTCGATTCATACCCGTCGTCGGAGTCGATAAAGTACCGCGTACCCGTGATCTTGTTCGTATACGTGTCGCCGCTCTGTTCAATGCTCCACACGAGCTTCACGATGTAGTCGCGCGACCACGAGCCGTAGTTCTCCGTGTAGCGCACATCGAGCGTCCAGTCGTCCAACGCGGACAGCCCGAAGTCGAGCATAAGCCGATACGTGTTGCCGTCAGTCTCAAATTCTGTTGAAATGAGAACCGTTCGGCTCTTATATGTATAGATTTTCAGCGTTATCGGCTCGAAATCGGCGAGCGCGTACTCAATCTCATCGAGTATCTCGTCGCGTAGGTCGTCGAGATCGCCGTAGTATCCGCCCTGCGTGGTCAAAAGCCGCGTGAACGCCGCGTTGGAGAGCAGATAGTCCACGAAATCCTCGCTCAGCCCGCGAAGATCGTCCGCGCTGATCGTGTATGCCGTGTACTTCGCCTTGATCTCCTGCCCGCCGACACTGACGGTCTCGGTCCCCGACCGCTCTTTCAGACCATTCTCAAACTTTTCGGTAATCGCGGTAATCTCAGATTTGTCAAAACCGGACGACGAGCCGTTTTTCAACGCGTCCGATATCTGCTTCACCGCATCAACAATCTGCTCAATCGTGTAGTCGTCAATGCCGACCTCCTCGCCGAACGCCGCAAAGTCGCGCTCAAACGTCTCGTAGTCGATGCCGTAGTACTTCGCGTCAAAATCGGGGAAATTAATCGCCGCGCGCTTGTCGTTCGCCACCAGATCGAGCGCGAAATCGTTGACATTCGCGGTGATCTCGAACGCCTTGTTCTTCCCGTCGGTTTTCAGCGTTACGTCACCGTATACGTTGTCCCAATAGTCCTCGACATCGAAGTTGACGTTCACGGTGCCGTTCGTCGTCAAGCTCTCGTAGTGGTCGATAATCGGGGCTATCGGTGTCGTGCCGAGCCGCTGTGTCAGTTCACCGATAAACTGACCCTCCGATTTCTTAGCGTTCAACGTAGTGATGCCGATAGCCGCCGCCGCACCCGCCACCGCGATAACTGCGATCGTGATCATCGCTATCACCACGCGCGACAATCCGCGTTTCTTCGGCTTGACCGTCTCGACAACCACAGGTGTATCCGCGACGGGTGTGTGCTGCGCCAACGGCGTGCCGCACTCCTCGCAGAATTTCGTGTTCGCGGGCAACTGCGCCCCGCAACTGTGACAAAATGCCATTGCTCTATCCCCTTTACATTTTTTGTTATACGAGTGTTATACGCCTCAACGAACGGGCGATTGATAATCGCCCCTACATACGCCCGCAACCCGCGTCCTAATTGTCAACTGTCAATTGTCAACTGTCAACTGGCTTGTAGCTGTCTTTCAGCGCGACCGCTCTGTTGAACACCAATGCGGCGGGCTTCGATGTGCGGCTGTCGGCTACGAAATACCCCGTGCGCAGGAACTGGAACGCGTCGCCCGCCTGCGCTTCCGCGAGGGCGGCTTCGCACTTGACCCCGCGCAGGATTTCAAGCGAATCGGGGTTCAGAATCTTCTCGATGTCCTCGCTGCCGTCGGGTTCCTCGACCGTGAACAGGTTGCTGTACAGCCGCACCTCCGCATCGACTGCGGTCTCGGCGTCGACCCAGTGTATCGTGCCGCGCACCTTGCGTCCGTCGGGTGTGTTGCCGCCGCGCGTCTCCGCGTCGTACTCGGCGTACACGGTCGTGACCTCGCCGTTGTCGTCCGTGTCAAATCCCGTACAGCGCACAATGTACGCGGATTTCAGACGCACCTCATTGCCGACGAACAGCCGATTGTACTTTTTCGGCGGGTCGACCGCGAAATCGTCGCGCTCAATCCACAGCTCACGCGAGAACGCCACGGGGTGCGTCCCCGACGCTTCGTCCTCGGGGTTGTTCTCCACGTCGAACGTCTCGGACACGCCCTCGGGGTAGTTCGTAATTATGAGTTTCAGCGGACGCAACACCGCCATGGCGCGGCGCGCTTTCGTGTTCAAATCCTCGCGCAGACAGTATTCGAGCAGGGAGTATTCCGCCGTGCTCGGAGTCGTCGCGATACCTGTCAGCGCGATAAAATTGCGAATCGCGTCGGGCGTATAGCCGCGCCGCCGCAGACCGCACAACGTCGGCAGCCGCGGATCGTCCCACCCGTCCACGACGCCCGTCTCAACGAGCTTGCGCAACTTGCGTTTACTGAGCATCATGTACTGAATATTTTGCCGTCCGAACTCTATCTGGCGCGGCTTTGACGGCACATCGCAGTTGTCGATAACCCAGTCGTACAGCGGGCGGTGGTCGATGTACTCGTGTGAGCAGAGCGAGTGCGTGATGCCCTCCAACGCGTCCTGTATCGGGTGCGCAAAGTCGTACATCGGGTAGATGCACCATTTGTCGCCCTGTCTGTGGTGCGTTATGAACCGTATGCGGTACAGCGCGGGGTCGCGCATGTTGAAGTTGCCGCTCGCGAGGTCGATTTTCGCGCGTAACGTCATCGCTCCCTCGGGGAACTCGCCGTTTTTCATGCGCTCAAACAGGTCGAGCGACTCCGCAATCGGGCGGTCGCGCCACGGACTCGTCGCGGGTACGCCGATATCGCCGCGCTGCGCTTTGAACTCCTCAGGCGACAACTCGCAGACGTACGCGAGACCCTTTTTGATCAGTCCGACGGCAAGCTCATACGTCTCAGGGAAGTAGTCGCTGCCGAAGAACACATTCGCGGGCTTAAACCCCATCCATTCGATGTCGCGAATTATCGCGTCAACGAACTCCTCGTCCTCTTTCGCGGGATTTGTGTCGTCAAACCGCAGATTGCAAAGCCCGCCGTACTTCTCGGCGGTTCCGAAATCTATGGTGAGTGCCTTGCCGTGTCCGATGTGGAGATAACCGTTCGGCTCAGGCGGATAGCGCGTGCGGATTTTCGCGCCCTCGAACCGCCCGCCCGGCGCGATGTCCTCGTCGATGAACGCGTGTATGAAATTTGAAGATGTCTCCAATGTGTACCTCTCCGATTATATTATTCATATGTATTATATCATATTTCAGCCATATTGCAATAGCGAGATTTTGGCGCGGGCACGGCTACCGCATTTACCTCAAACCCCCGTCATTGCGAGCGCACGAAGCAATCCAGTCCCCGTTTCTCCGTCCAAACCCACGTTTTGCGGGGGCGGGACGTGGGTTACGGGGTTCTGGATTGCTTCGCGCGGCTCGCAATGACGGGGTTTTATAGAAGAAGCCGCAATGTTTGTGTTGCGCGGCTATCAGCAGGTCTTTTCTCCCCAATCCGCCCGCAATTGCGCAAGTGACAAAACTGTCACCGAAAATTCACATTGCAGTCACTTTAACGTGCTACAATATCCCTGACATCAGCAAAACACAATTTGCGCAAAAATTTGACAATCGCCGCGATATGGTGTATAATATTGTATTATGAGAAAACACATCTTACGAACCTTTGCCGCACTCCTCGCCGCGCTGACGTTGCTGTCGGCGGCATCGTGCAATCGGCAAATTGTGACACCGACACCGAGCGTCACACCGATAATCACCCCCACCGCCGAACCGAGTGCGACACCGAGCGAACCCGTACCGTCCGAATCCCCGCCGTCACACACGCCCGACGACTACGGCATACTGCTCGTGAATCCGTCGCATCCGTTGGCAAACGAGTACGTGCCGCACGATCTCGTGAACCTGTACTCACTGAAAAACCGCTCATATCAGCTCATGCGCGCCGACATCGAGATTAAAAAAATCGTCGCCGACGCGATGCAAACCATGTTTGCGGCGGCGCAAAAAGACGGTGTAGACGGCTTTTACATCACGAGCGGATACCGCACGCGCCGACGCCAGATTGAGATTTGGAACGAGACGACGGACGGCACCGCCGCGCTTCCCGGCACGAGCGAACACGAGACGGGTCTTGCGTTCGACGTCGGCTCATCGGAGAACAGCGATTTTGAGCAAACCCCTCAGTACCGTTGGCTTGTGCAGCACTGCGGTGAGTACGGTTTCATTCTCCGCTACCCGCGCGGCGCGGAGGACATCACAGGCTACCCGCCCGAATCGTGGCACTACCGCTACGTCGGACTGCCGCACTCGCAACTAATCATGGCGCGCGGCATCACGCTTGAAGAATATTTAGGTTACGCGTAATAAAACGCTCGGACTTTTGTCCGAGCGTTTTTTCGTTACCTTTTTTCTAATCCAGCACCAGCAGCACAAACACCGCAATCGCAAGCAAAATTCGGTACACGCCGAACCCGACGAACGTGTGCCGTTTTACGAACGACACCAAGAACCGTATCGCGAACACCGACACGATAAACGCCGTCACGAATCCCACGGCGAGTACCGCAAGTTCTCCGCCCGCGAACGCAAAGCCGAATTTCACGAGTTTCAGCAACCCCGCACCCGCCATGACGGGTACGGCGAGGAAAAACGTGTACTCCGCCGCCGTCTCGCGCGACGTGCCGAGCAGCATCGCGCCGATGATCGTCGCACCCGAGCGCGACGTGCCGGGGATCAGCGCGAGCAGTTGGAACGCGCCGATCAGCAGCGCGATTTTGTACGTGATCTCCCCCGTCGACGTGATCGTCGGCGCGGATTTGCGCCCGCGTTCGAGCAAGATGAATATCACACCGTACACGGCGAGCGCGGCGGCGACCGTCGGCGCGTTGAAAAACAGCGCGTCGATCTTGTCGTCGAACGCCAGCCCGACTATTGCGGCGGGAACGCACGACACGAGAATCTTACCCCACAGCGTCACCGCCGTGCGCCGCTCGGTGCGCGTCGAACGCACAATTGGGAACAGACGCTTGAAGTACAACACGACGACGGCAAGTGCCGCGCCGAGTTGGATGACGACGAGAAACATCTCGCGAAACGCCGCCGACACGTCGAGTTTCAGCACTTCGTCGAGCAAAATCATGTGTCCCGTGCTGGATATCGGCAGCCACTCGGTGATGCCCTCGACAATGCCGATAATCAGGGCTTTAATCAGATTCAACATGCTCTGTTTCCTCAATTTCAGGGGTTTCGAGACGTGCCGCGCGCACGTTCTGCTTGCGCTTGATAAACACGTACACGAACGCGTACATCGGCACGGCGAACGCGAATGCGGCGTACAGGTCGATGATCGCGTGCTGCCTGATAAACAGCGTCGACAGCACGATCATCACCGAGAGTGCGGTGATCGGCGCAAGCACGTACCAGCGGCGCGCTTTTTTACAGTCGTACCACGCGACGACGATGATCACGCACGCGTATACGTGCATACTCGGGAACACGTTGGCGTTGTCGTCGAACGCGTGTAAATTCTCGACCATGCGCCCGAAGTAGCTGTCGTACGCGTCGGGCGGTATCGTCAGGCGCAAGTCCTGACCGTTCGGCACGAGCAGGCAGAAGATCATACTCAGCGTCATGCCGATCATCAACGCCCATATATACCGCTTGAACGCCAACGCGTCCGTGAACAGGAGAAACACCCCCGTCAAGCCGAGCAGCGGGAACCACGAGTAATAGAAGATGACGAACCACGGCACAAACGGTATCTTGTAGTCTATCGCGGTGTCCGTCACCCAGTACTGCCCCGCTTCGTATGAGACGTTCGCCTCGATCAGGAGATATCCCACGATGAACACGGCGACGAGCAACGCCCAACGAAAGTGCTTATACCGCCGACAGAACGCGAGAATATTCTCCTTTGTCAGAGCTTCTTTCAGCCTTATGCGCATATCTATCCCCTAAACTATACCAACCCAACATTTTCTTTCCCGTTGCGAATTTTCTATATATTATTCTACCGTGACCGATTTTGCGAGGTTGCGCGGCTTGTCGATGTCACAACCGCGTTGGAGTGCGATGTAGTACGCGAACAACTGCAACGGAATGATTGCGAGCGACGGCAAAAACGCCTCCTCGTAGTCGGAAACCGTTATCAAATCCTCGGCAACACCGCGCATCGTCTCCGCCGTAACGTCCGTCACAAGGGCGAGTACGCTCGCGCCGCGAGACTTGACCTCGACAGCGTTCGACACCATCTTGTCGATAAGCCGTTTGTTCGTCGCGACGGCGACGACGGGCGTTTTCACCGCAGCGTCAATCAGCGCGATGGGTCCGTGCTTCAACTCGCCCGCAGCGTACGCCTCGGAGTGAATGTACGAAATCTCTTTGAGCTTCTGGTCACCCTCGAGCGACAGCGCGTAGTCAAGCCCGCGCCCGATGAAATAGATATCGTTTGAGGAAAAATACCGCGACGCGAGATACTGCGTCGTCTCTTGGAGCTTCAACGTCTCCTCGATTGCGTCGGGCAACCGCACGAGCGCGTCGACAGCCGTCTTGTACGCGTCGGGTGTGACCGTGCCGCGCACTTTCGCGAAGTACAGCGTCACGAGATAGCCGACGGCGAGTTGCGTGGAGTACGCTTTCGTGGACGCGACGGATATCTCGGGTCCCGCGAGCGTCAGCAGCGACCAGTCCGACTCCTCCGCTATCACACTGCCGACGACGTTGACGATGGACAGCACCCGCGCGCCGTTCTTTTTCGCCTCGCGCATCGCGGCTATCGTGTCCGCCGTCGTACCCGACTGCGAGATGCATATCACGAGCGTCGTCTCGTCAATCGGCGGCAGGTTGTAGCGAAATTCCGACGCGAACACGACCTCAGTCGGCACGCGCGCGATACGTTCGAGGTTGTATTTCATCACGACACCCGCAAAATCGGCGGTGCCGCAAGCCGCAATGTATATCTTCGAGATGCTTTTCAGATAATCGTCGGGGATTTCCAGCTCGTCGAGGATAATCTCACCGTCGCGTATGCGCGGCGACAGCGAACGGCGCACGGACTCGGGCTGCTCCATGATCTCTTTGAGCATGAAATGCGGATAACCGCCTTTTTCCGCCGCCGCAACATCCCAGTCGACAACCTCGGCTTTGCGCGTTAACCTGTCAAGCTCGCCCGAGTACAGTTCCACGCCGTCCGCTCTCAGCACCGCGATTTCGTAGTCGCGGAGCGTGATTATATTGCGGGTTCGCGTGATGATCGCGGCGACGTCGGACGTAATGTAGTTCTCGCCGTCGCCCGCGCCGATGGACAGCGGGGACTCGCGCTTCGTCGCAATCAGCGTGTCGGGCAAATCCTCGCAGAGTATGCCGAGCGCGTAACTGCCCTCCATGCGCCGAGCGGCGTCCGCAACGGCGCGCAGGATATCGTGCGATCTGTCGTAATAGTACTGAATCAGATTCACGGCGACCTCGGTATCCGTCTCGCTGGAAAACGTGAAGCCCTTGCCCGTCAAAAATTCGCGCAATTTGCGGTAGTTCTCGATGATGCCGTTGTGTACGACGGCGATAGTGCCGCCGTCCGAGATGTGCGGGTGCGCATTCGCATCGTTCGGTTGTCCGTGCGTCGCCCAGCGCGTGTGACCGAGACCGACGTGTCCCGGCATTTGCGCGCCCTCCTCCGTCAAATCCGCGAGAATCTGCACGTATCCCGCCGACTTCGTGAGATAGAGCTTCTTATCACGCGACACGACAAGCCCCGCGGAATCGTACCCGCGGTATTCCAGTCTCCGCAAACTATCGAGCATGATCGGCGCGGCTTCGTTCTTTCCCGCGTAACCTATGATACCACACATTGGCTGTATTCCTCCAAAACTGTCTCTGCGGCTCGTTTCACTGCCGCCCCGCGGTGGCGTGTGCGGGTTTTGGTTCTCGTTGCGCGCAGGACGGGGCAAACCCCCGCCGTCTGCGGACGGCACCCCCTTTCCGAAAGGGGGCAAGGATGGACGAGGGTTGCGGCGGTGGACGGTGGACGTGTTTGACGAAGGCGGAACGAGTAAAAAACTCTCGTCCAACGTCTCTCGTCCCTGCCCCCTTTCGGAAAGGGGGTGCCGACCGCAGTCGGCGGGGGTTTGTTCCCCCGTCCAACCCACGTATTTGTTATCCGTTATCTGTTATCTGTCATAAAACAGGGTACTTCTCCGTGAAGCACGCGTCGCACTGACCGCAGGCGGAGTTCGGCGCGATTTTCGCGAGACTCTCAATCGAGAGAAAGCCGACACTGTCAGCGTCGATCATGCGCGCGATCTCCTCCGTTGAGTGATGCACCGCGATCAAGTCCGACCTGTCGGGGATATCGGTGCCGTAATAGCACGGTCCGATAAATTTCGGCGACGACGACAACAGATGCACCTCGCGCGCACCCGCGTCCCGCAGCAGCTTGATTATCTGCTTTGCGGTCGTACCGCGCACGATGCTGTCGTCGATCATCACCACTCGGCGATTCTCGATCGTCGCGCGCAACGGATTCAGTTTGAGCCTTACCGCTTTCTCGCGGCTCTCCTGATTCGGTTTGATGAACGTGCGCTGTATATAGCGGTTTTTGATGAACCCGTCGTTGTACGGTATCGCCCGCTCGATGGCGTAACCTTTCGCGGCGACAAGTCCGCTGTCGGGTACGCCGATCACAACATCGGCATCTATCGGGTACTCGCGCGCGAGGTATTTTCCCGCGAGCAACCTCGCGTCGTACACGCTCTGACAGTCGATAACGCTGTCGGGGCGCGCGAAGTACAGGTACTCGAACACGCACAGGCTCGACACCGGCGGTGTCTCGTTGCGGCGCGAGTGCAACTCGCCCTCGTACACCCACACGACCTCGCCCGGCAGCACATCGCGCACATACGTCGCGCCCACCGCGTCGAGCGCGCACGTCTCGGACGCAAACACCCACGCGTTGCCGCGTTTGCCGATGCACAGCGGTCTCAGCCCCCACGGGTCGCGCGCCGCGAGCAGTTTGCGCGACGACATCAGCACGAGCGAGAACGAACCGCGCAATTGCGGCATCGCCCGCAGAATCGCCTCCTCGATGCTGTCGCAGTACAGACGCTCCTGCGCGATGATGTACGCGATGATCTCCGAGTCTGTCGTCGTGTGAAAAATCGCGCCGTTGTACTCCTTTTGTGTGCGCAACTCGTCGTAGTTCACGAGGTTGCCGTTGTGCGCGAGCGCGAGCGAACCCTTGACGTATTTCAGCGTCAGCGGTTGCGCGTTCTCGCGTCCTCCGCCGCCTGTCGTGGAGTACCGCACGTGACCGATAGCCATCGTACCCGCGAGTTCGTCGAGCTGCTGCTCTGTGAACACGTCGCCGACAAGCCCGAGGTCGCGGTGTACGGATATTTCGAGGTCGTTGATCGTCGCGATACCCGCCGCCTCCTGCCCGCGATGTTGCAGAGCAAACAGACCGTAATACGCGGCGCGCGCGCAGTCTCCGTCCTCGTGATAGATGCCGAAAACACCGCACGCCTCATGAAGTTCCATAGATAATGCCGCCTTTATCGGAAATTATATGCCGACCCGTCATATTTTAGACGATTTCGGACATTCTAACCACGTGCAATCGGAGGTAATAACATGGCAATCGCGATTATCCGCACGTTTATCATATATTTCATCATGGTAGTGTCCATGCGCGTGATGGGCAAGCGTCAGCTCGGCGAACTCGAACCCGCTGAACTTGTCGTTGCGGTGCTGATATCCGACATCGCGGCGGGTCCGCTGAACGACCTCGGCACGCCGCTGTTGTACGGGCTTGCACCGATCTTCACGCTCGTGTTCTGCGAGGTGATGCTGTCCGCGATAGTGCTGAAATCTCGGCTGATACGCAACGTCGTATCGGGTTCGCCGAGCATCATCATCGAGAACGGACGGCTGCTACCGCGCGAGATGAAGCGCAACCGTTATACGATCGACGAGATGATGGAACATCTGCGCAAGAACGGTGTCGAGAGTCTCGCGTCGGTCAAGTACGCGATTTTGGAGACGGACGGCACGTTGTCCACGATGCTGTACGCCGCCGAGTCACCCGCGACGCCGAAGCAGATGAACATCGTTGTACCCGAGGCGGGTATGCCCGTCGTCGTGATCTCGGACGGCTCGGTGGTCTCCGAGGGGCTGAAAAAACTCGGACTTAACCGATACTGGCTCGCCGACCGTCTGTCGGAGACGGGTCACGGCTCCGCGAACGAGGTGTTCCTCATGACCGTCGACACGTCAGGCACCGTGTACACGATAACGCGGGAGGTAATATGAAGAAATCCATCATGTGGAAAGAGATTGTCGTCGCGGCGATCTTTGTCGGGCTTGTGACGTTCTCTCTCATCAACATCTACTACATCAAGTCCACAGTCTCGGAGATCCTCACGCACATCGACGCGTCGATCACCGCCGCCGAGCGCGGCGACTGGAACATCGCGTCTCGTGAGTCCGAGCGCGCCTGTGAACTGTGGGAATCGTGCGATGACCGAACGCACATCGTCCTGCGCCACACGGCGATTGAAAACGCTGAAATCGCGCTCAACGCACATCTCGGTTTCATGCGCGCGCGCAATCTGTACGAGGGGTACGGCTCAGCGCGGACGGCACAAGCTATGCTCGACGGTATTTTAGAGTTGGAAAGAGTGCGCTGGGGCAGCGTGTTTTGACAATTAACAGTTACCAATTAACAATTGGTGGACGAGAGATGCGTTTTCCGCATCCTCCGTCTTGCCCCGTAATTGTTCATTGTTAATTGTACATTGTTAATTGCCGTCAATTATCAATTGTCATGATCTTTGTTATCTCGTCCATGAAGCTCGACACGTCCTTGAAATGGCGGTATACCGACGCGAATCGGACGTACGCCACCTCGTCGATGATCTTCAATTTTGACATGACGAGATCGCCGATCTCCGCGCTCGACACCTCCGCCGCAAGCATGTTTTGCAGCTCCATCTCGATCTCGTTCGCCGCCTCCTGCAACACGTTCAGCGGCACGGGGCGGTTTGCGCACGCGCTGACCATACCGCGCACGACCTTTTCCTTGTCGAATGTCTGGCGGCTGCCGTCCTTTTTGACGATGAGAATCGGAATACGCTCAATAATCTCATAAGTAGTGAAGCGTTTTTTGCAGTTTTCGCACTCGCGGCGGCGGCGAATCGTCGCACCCTCTTCTGCGGGGCGCGAGTCCACGACGCGGCTGTCCAAGTGTGCGCAGTACGGGCATTTCATGCGATATACCTCACTTTTGTGTTGAGTGCGTATATTGTAGCACAAAATGTCGGGGAATGCAACCACAAATAAATGCCCCGCCGTGATTCGCGCCCGCCGCGCTGAGGTGCGTGTTTTTTGTGCCAAAGCAGTGTTACCACTATATTCCTGTAATTTATTATCTGTTTTCGGGCAAATTTATGAGACCGAGACTGTCAAGGCTGTAAGTTTTGATGTCGGAGAAATCATTTTGTATAGGATGGCAGATACATTGAAAAGACCAAAAATAACAGCAAAATTGGCGGCGTTGTTGAT
>JAISJJ010000020.1 GCA_031261585.1 Oscillospiraceae bacterium | reverse complement strand
GGACTGGATTGCTTCGCGCGGCTCGCAATGACGGGAGTTGGAACGTTGAAAAAGTAAATGCGATAGCCGTGGGCGTCCCCTACGTAAACATTGCGCGTTACCTTTGGGATACAGGGTTTTGCGCCCCGCAAAACCTCAATTCCGCAAGTATTATTTTCCGATTCGAGTTTTTTCGATGTTTCGTGTTGACTGAACGAGAATTTCTTGGTATAATACTCATTAACATTATAAGAGATGGATGCGGCGGCGCGCAGTTTTATCCGCGCGCTGCATATTCAGAGCATCGGAGGACAGGGAATGCAGTACGTACCCTACATACTGGCGGGTATATCGGTCGGCGGGCAGTACGCGCTGATAGCCATCGGCTACACGATGGTTTACGGCATATTGCGTCTGATCAATTTTGCGCACGGCGATATCTTCATGGCGGCGGGGCTGATCATGATATATCTCGCAAAGCCCATGACGCTGTGGCTGGCGGTGCCGCTCATGCTGGTGCTGACCGTGCTCATCGGCTTCGCGGTCGAGCGCGTGGCGTACAAACCGTTGCGTGACGCGCCGCGCATGAGCGTCATGATCAGCGCGATCGGCGTGAGCTATCTCGTGCAGAACGTCGCGCTGTACGTCACGGGCGGTCTCGCGAAATCGTACCCCTCGCTGCCGTGGATCAGCGATACGATCACGATTCTCGGCGCGACGACAAAGCGCGTCACCGTTATCACGCCGATTCTGACGCTTGTTCTCATCGTCGGGCTGGTGATTCTGATTAAAAAGACGAAGATCGGCATGGCGATGCGCGCCGTCTCCCGTGATTTTGAGACGAGCCGTCTCATGGGCATAAAGATTAACACGGTCATCAGCGTGACGTTCTTGATCGGCTCACTGCTCGCGGCGGTCGGGTCGCTTCTGTACTTCTCAAACTACACCGCCGTCGTGCCGACCTCGGGCGCGATGCCGGGGCTGAAAGCGTTCGTCGCGGCGGTGTTCGGCGGTATCGGGTCGATTCCCGGCGCGGTTATCGGCGCGTTCCTCATCGGTATCTCAGAGAATATCATCAAGAGCGGCGGGTCGAGCTGGACGACATTCTCGGACGCGTTCACGTTTGTGCTGTTGATCATCGTCCTCATCGCCAAACCCACGGGGCTGTTCGGCGAGAAGCAGACAGATAAGGTATAGGAGATATAATAATGACTAAAACTCAGAAATTCATCTCCATCGGTCTGATCGCGCTGCTGTACGTCGCGGTATTCGTGTTGGAGCAGTTGCTCCCCGCGCAGTCGATGATATTCACGGTGCTTAAAAAAGGCGCGATTTACGCGCTCGTCGCCGTGTCGATGAACCTGTTGAACGGGTTCACGGGGCTGTTCTCGCTCGGACAGGCGGGATTTATGCTCATCGGCGCGTACGTTTACGGTATTTTCACGATTCCGACGGATATGCGCACGAGCGTGTACCAGTATTTCAGCGGCGGCATCATTCAGTTCACGCTGCCCGTCCTCGTCGCAATCGTCCTCGCGGGTCTTGTCGCCGCCATCGCCGCCGCGTTTATCGGGATTCCCGCGCTGCGGCTGAAAAGCGACTATCTCGCGATTGCCACGCTCGGTTTCGCGGAGATTATCCGCGCGATCTTCCAGTGGGACAAGCTCGGACCCGTCACGAACGGCTCGAACCTGCTCCGCAAGTTCCCGACGTTCAACGACTTCAACATCACAAACGCGAGCGGCGAGACGGTCGTGTACCTGTCTACGCTCGTGCCGTTTTTGATAGTCGGCGCGTGTATACTGTTGATTGTGCTCATCATAAAATCGAGTTACGGGCGCGTGTTCCGCGCGATACGCGACGATGAGCGCGCGGCTGAGGCGATGGGCGTGAATCTGTTCGCGCACAAGGAACTCTCGTTCGTCATCAGCTCATTTTTCGCGGGGATCGGCGGCGCGCTGCTCGCGATGTACCAGATGACGATTCAGGCGAGCGCGTTCAAATCCGCGATGACGTACGAGATTCTGCTGATCGTCGTGATCGGCGGTATCGGCTCGGTGACGGGCAGTTGCATCGGCTCGTTCCTGTACATCGCGGCGTCCGAGTGGTGGCTGCGCGGACTGGACAGCGGCAAATTCCTCGGCATATCCGCGCCGACGATCTTCCGCTCGGGCTTCCGCAAGGTCGTGTTCGCCGTGATCATAATGGCGGTCGTGCTGTTCTACCGCAAGGGTCTGATGGGCGACCACGAGTTCTCCGTCGCGCGGATAGGCGCGCGGTTCAGGCGATTGTTCCGCCGCCGCGTTCCCGAAGAAGGCGGAGCGAGTGAAAATGTGCTGCAAATTGAGACAGAGGAGCAAAAAAAATACCGCACGCTCGGCGGGTGGATGCTGTTCATCGTTATCACCTGCGCCATCTCAACGATATCTTACTTTGTTGCGGGCGGTTACAGTATCTACACCGTTGTGCATCTGGCGAATTTGCTCGGCGTCAGCCTCAGCGGATTAACGATACCGCTTGTTATTGCCGCAATCGCGCTTTTGGTCGGAGCGTTGCTCGACGGCATATTAGTAATAATGATGGCGAAGCGCAATCCGAATTTCCTGAAATACTATGAAATTCTGCTCCTTGTCGGCATTTTGGTTGGAATACTTGCCGCTATCGGCGGTAGCTGGGAGGTTGTCGGCGCGGCAGTCAGCGTAATAATCGGCTTCTTCATCTGGACGACGTATTTCCGCAAGTCCGTGCGCGTTCACGTCTATATGGGCGGCGACGAATACCTGCGCCGCAGTATGTTTTTCAAAGGCTGCGCAAAACCCGCAAATGCGGTAGAAACAGAACCCGCGAAGAAAGAGGTGCGGTAATGAGCGAAAACGTACTGCGCGTCGAGGATCTCACGATGCGCTTCGGCGGTGTCACCGCTGTTGACAAGCTCTCTCTCGACGTGAACCGCGGCGAGATCGTCGCGCTAATCGGTCCGAACGGCGCGGGTAAGACGACCGCGTTCAACTGTATCACGGGCGTGTACGAGCAGACGGAGGGCAAGATCAGCTTCCTCGGCGAGCCGCTGAAACGCGGCACAACGCCCGACAAGATCACGAAACTCGGTATCGCGCGGACATTCCAGAATATCCGCCTGTTCAAGTCGATGACGGTGTTTGAAAACGTCCTCGTCGCGAAACACATGCGCATGAAGCAGAATCTGTTCACCGCCGCGCTGCGGTTGAACCGCGCCGAGGAGAAGCGCGTGCGTTCAGAGGTCGAGGAACTGCTCGAAAAGCAGGGCTTGCTGCACCTGAAAAACGAGATAGCGTCGAATCTGCCGTACGGGTTGCAGCGTCACCTTGAAATAGCCCGCGCGCTCGCCACAAATCCGCAGATCATACTGCTCGACGAGCCAGCCGCGGGCATGAATCCGCAGGAGACGCAGGAACTCGCCGAGTTCATCAAGCAGATACGTGACGAGTACAGCCTGACGGTTTTCATCATCGAGCATCACATGGATTTGATCATGCGGATATCCGACCGTATATACGTTCTGGATTTCGGCGCGCTCATCGCGACGGGTTCACCCGCCGAGGTGCAGTCGAATCAGCGCGTCATCGACGCGTATCTGGGGGTGGCGGAAGATGCTTAAAATCACCGATTTGAAGGTCAACTACGGCGGCATTGAGGCGGTCAAGGGCGTGTCGTTCGAGGTACCCGAGGGGAAAATCGTCACGCTTATCGGCGCGAACGGCGCGGGCAAGAGTACGATTTTGAAATCCATCTCGGGTGTCGTGAAGTCGAGCAACGGTAAAATCGAGTTTCAGGACGGGGAGATCACGGGCAAGGACGCGGCGTTCATCGTCGGTCGCGGTGTCACGCTCGTACCCGAGGGCAGACGCATATTCCCCGACCTCACGGTTCTCGAAAATCTGCGCATCGGCGCGTACATGCGGCACGACAACTATTCCGAGGATTTGGAGTGGGTGTACGGTCTGTTCCCTCGCCTGAAAGAGCGCAGTTGGCAGCACGGCGGCACCCTGTCGGGCGGCGAACAGCAGATGCTCGCGGTCGCGCGCGCGCTCATGAGCAAACCGAAGCTGATCATGATGGACGAACCGTCGCTCGGTCTCGCGCCGCTGATAGTGCGCGGCATTTTCGACATCATCAAGGAGATCAATAAGCGCGGCGTCACGATCCTGCTCGTCGAGCAGAACGCGAACATGGCGTTGCAGGCGGCGGATTTCGCGTACGTCATGGAGACGGGGCGCATCACGCGGACAGGCACAGGTCGCGAGTTGCTGAACGACCCCAAGGTCAAGGCGGCGTACCTCGGCACGTGATGGTCGGGGATTATGCTTTTGCGTAATATTTAACACCGCAACCGTTACGGTTGCGGTGTTTGTTGCTTGTATTACATCGTCACTTTCCGCGAACGATTGCGATATACCGCTCCAACTCCTCAATCTCATACTCGGCGACGAGCCGCGCCAGCGTATCCGACGTGTGCGCGTCGCCGCGATGGTCGTCAAAGCAATCGTAGTATCTGCGCCTGTCCGCGAATTTGATGTTGACGGGCAGCAACCCCGCCTTGATGAGTTCCAGATTCAGCACGAGCCGCCCTGTGCGACCGTTGCCGTCGATGAACGGGTGTATGCCCTCGAACCGCAGGTGAAACGCGCTCACCGCGTCGATGATGTGCCTGCCGCTCTTTATCGCGTCATAGTCGGCAATCAGCGTCTCCATTTGCGCGGGAACGAGATATGGCGGCGGCGGTTCGTGCAGCGCGCCGAGAATGTACACGGGAACAGTGCGGTACGTGCCTTTGTTGAGCGCGTCGTTCATCAACACGAGCGAGTGAATGTCCTTGATAACCCGCTCGGTCAGCGGCGTTTCGGTATCCGCAAGGGTTATCACATACTCGAACGCGTCGCGGTGTCCTATTGCCTCAAAATGCTCGCGCAACGGCTTTTCGCCGATGGTCACGCCCTCTTTCAGGATCAGCGCGGTCTCGCGCAGTGTGAGCGTGTTCCCCTCGATGGCGTTCGAGTTGTACGTGTTCTCGATGATGAAATCGCCGCGCAGACGCGTCAGTTCCCCGTCGTTGAGAGGACGCAGAGAGCGAAGTTCAGCGGCGAGCGCGTCAATGCGCGTGAAGTCACTCATTAGCTTGCACCTCCAATCCACGCCGAAGCGCGATAGGTTGATTATACACTGTCCCGCCGCGAAAATCAATACATATCGGCGGGAATTTCACGGCTGCCGCATTTGCTTTTTCGCGTTCCCTCTCGTCATTGCGAGCCGCGCGAAGCAATCCAGAACACGTAACCCACGTCCCGCTCCCGTAAACCGCGGGTTTGGACGGAGAAAGGGGGTTAGGGATTGCTTCGTGCGCTCGCAATGACGGGGGTTGGGGCGCGTGAAAGAAGCAAATGCGGTAGTCGTAGCGAAATATTCAGTGAGCCGTATCGAGGAACAATGCAAAGCAAAAAGCCCTGCGTTTGCAGGACTTTTACCATGGTACACCGTCGGGGGCTCGAACCCCGGACACCCTGATTAAGAGTCAGGTGCTCTACCAACTGAGCTAACGGTGCATATACGCCGATTCGCGCGCTTGTAAACTGCCACTCGCGAGCCAACGCCTGATATAATATCAAATTATCAGCCGCTTGTCAATCCCTCTTTTGAAATTTTTCGCGTTTCGCACGCCGAAAGTTTCGCGCGCCTGATGCGCACCGCCCTTTCACATACCGCGCGGCGCAAAATTTCGCGCGCGGCGTATTGCAATCCCGCGCAAATTATGCTACAATGCCGATATGAATTACCTCTCCATAACCGCAACCGACGGGCGCGCGCGCGTCGGCGTACTGCGCACGGCGCACGGCGACGTGCAGACCCCGTGCTTCATGAACGTCGGCACACAGGCCGCGGTCAAGGGCGGGCTCGACGCCGGCGACCTCGCCGCGCTCGGCTGCCAGATCGAGCTGTCGAACACGTATCACCTGCATGTGCGCCCGGGCGACGAGCTTATTCGCAAACTCGGCGGGCTGCACGCGTTTATGTCGTGGAATCGTCCGATTTTGACGGACAGCGGCGGATTTCAGATATTCTCGCTCGCCGGACTGCGCAAGATCACCGAGGAGGGTGTGGCGTTCCGCTCGCACGTGGACGGGCGGCACATCTTCATGTCGCCCGAGGACAGCGTGCGTATTCAGGCGAATCTCGGCTCGGATATCGCGATGGCGTTCGACGAGTGCATCGAGATACCGTCGCCGCGCGAGTACATTGAAGCGTCTTGCGAGCGCACCCTGCGGTGGCTCACGCGGTGCCGCGACGAGTGGGTGCGGCAGATCGCGTCGCCGACCGCGATAAACCGCGGACAACTGCTGTTCGGCATCAATCAGGGCGCGACGGAACACGATATCCGCATACGGCACATGAAACAGATTGCGGAACTCGACCTCGCGGGTTACGCTATCGGCGGTCTCGCGGTCGGCGAATCTCACGGCGAGATGTACGACACGATTGAAGCGGTCGAAACCGTGATGCCGCAGGATAAACCGCGCTATCTCATGGGTGTCGGAACGCCCGTGAACCTCGTCGAGTGCGTCGCTCGCGGTATCGATATGTTCGACTGCGTGATGCCCGCGCGCAACGGGCGGCACGGTCACTTTTTCACGGACAACGGTGTTGTGAACATCAACAACGCCAAGTTTTCGGACGATTCGGAGCCGATTGACGCGCACTGCGGTTGCCCCGTGTGCAGCACACACTCGCGCGCGTATATTCGGCACCTGTTCAAGGCGGGCGAGATGCTCGCGCTGCGTCTCGCGGTGACGCACAACCTATGGTACTACAACAATCTTATGGCGCGCATACGCACCGCGATTACTGACGGTACATTCAGCGCGCTGCGGCGGGAGATACTCGCAGTGTACGCAAAACAGGGGGAGTCACGATGACCACGCGCAAACTCACGACAGCCGCCGTCCTCGCCGCGCTGATTTTCGCGGTGACGGCGTTCGTTCAGGTGCCGATACCGAGCACAGCGGGGTACGCCAACCTCGGCGACGCGGTGATATTCCTCGCGGCGTTCCTCGTCGGCGGTCCCGTCGGTGCGATCGCCGCCGCAATCGGCGCGTCGCTGTCGGACGTGATGCTCGGATATTTCGTGTACGTTCCCGCGACGGCGATCATAAAAGCGGCAATCGCGCTCGTGTTTTGGCTTCTCGCGAGACGCGGCGGACACTTGCGCTACACGCTCGCCGCGCTCGTGAGCGGTGCCGTGATGGTGGCGGGGTACTTCGCGTTTGAACTCGCGGTGTTCGGCTGGGGGTACGCTATCGGCTCCGCGCCGTTCAACGCGGTACAACTCGCGGCGAACGCGGTCGTCAGTTCAGCGTTGTACCCGATCGCGTTGAAACTGCGCTCGGTTGTGAATAAGGGGAAAAATATTGCAAATCTATGACTATATCGCACTCGCGATACTCGCGGCGTTGCTCGTCATCGCAATCGTCCTGCTCCTGCGGCGGCGCGCACCCGACGAGGCGGCGATAACGCGTGCAGTCGAGAACGCTGTACGTCTCGCGAACCGTGAACTCGGACACGAGATCACCGAATCCTCGTCACGCGAGACTGTCGCGTCGCGTGAGGAGGTCGGCGGGCGCGTGGACAGACTGCGCGACACGATGACGGCGCAACTCGAACGGCAGTCCGCATCGACCGCGACGGGGTTGGATGCGATGCGCAACAAGGTGGACGAGCGGCTCGACAAGATTCAGCAGGAGATGCGCCAGTCACTGACCTCGATGCAGTCGTCGAACGAGAAAAAGCTCGACGAGATGCGCCGCACGGTCGACGAAAAACTCGAAAAAACGCTCGAAACGCGGCTGCAAAAGTCGTTCGAGACCGTGTCGCTGCAACTCGAAAGCGTGAATCGCGGTCTGGGCGAGATGAAATCCGTCGCCGACTCGGTGGGCGCGCTGAACAAGGTGCTGTCAGGCTCGAAAACGCGCGGCATACTCGGTGAACTGCAACTGCGGCAGATCATCGAGGATATGCTGTCCGACCGCCTGTACGAGTGCGAGATACCGACGATACCGGGGTCGGCTGACCGCGTGGAGTTCGCGATTCGGCTACCGGGCGCGGACGCGGACGGCACCGTGTACCTGCCGATAGACTCAAAATTCCCGCTCGAGGACTACTACCGCCTGCTCGACGGCTACGAATCGGGTGATTCGACGGTCATCGACGCGTCGCGCAAGGCGTTGCTCGCGCGGGTCAAGCAGTTCGCGAAAGACGTGCGCCGCAAGTACGTCTCGCCGCCGCATACCACACCGTTCGCCGTAATTTTCCTGCCGACCGAGGGGTTGTACGCCGAGGTCGTGCGCGACAGCTCGTTTTTTGACGGACTGCGGCAGGACGGCGTCATCGTCGCGGGTCCGACTACGCTGTCGGCGATGCTGTCGAGCTTGCAGGTGGGCTTCAAGACGCTGCAAATACAGCGCGGAGCCGCTGAGATCGAAAAGACGCTCGGCGCGGTGAAAAAGGAGTTCGAGAACTTCGAGAGTGTGCTGACCAAGGCACACGACAAGATAACGCAGGCGGGCGCGGAGATAGACAACCTCGTCGGCACCCGAACCCGCGCGATAAACCGCACCCTGCGCGAGGTGCAGACCTACGACGGGAAGTTGTCAATTGACAACGGACAATTGACAATGGACAATTAGTACGGGGGTTACGTGACCTCCCACCGCCGCCATTCGGCGGCACCTCCCTCTATGAGGGAGGCTTGGACGGTGCGTTCCGAAAAAGCCTCCCTCTCAGAGGGAGGTGCCGTCCGCAGACGGCGGAGGGAGACCCCGTCCAACGTCCAACGTCCTTGCCCCCTTTCGAAAAGGGGGTGCCGCTCGCAAGCGGCGGGGGTTTGTCCCCCGTCCCCCATCCCCCGTCACTCGCTCTAACCTCTAACCTCCAACCTCTAACCTCTGCACAGGGTGCCGCTCGCAAGCGGCGGGGGTTTGTCCCCGTCCACGTTATCCCCCGTCCCCCGCTCAAAAAGTCAATACTATATTAAGGAGTAATACATAATGGAAACCATCACAATCGGTGTCGAGGGTATGTCTTGCAGCCACTGCGAGATCACGGTCAGTGAAGCGGTGGGCAAACTGCCGGGTATCACGTCCGCTAAGGCGAGCCGCAAGAAGAAGCAGGTCGCCGTGAAGTACGACAGCGCGCTCGTGTCGCCCGACAAGATTCGCGCGGCTATCGCCGAGACGGGTTACGATGTCGTAGCGTAACCGCAAAAAAGCAGTAAAAACGCGAAAACACCGCAGTCGATTTCGACTGCGGTGTTTTCTGTGTAAAAAAATGTCGTTTTTTCGAAGGTTTGGTATTGACAAACTAACGATTGTTAGTTAAAATATACGCGTTAGGTAAAAAACACCAACGCTTCGGCGCGGCGCGTAATCGTAATCGTGCCGCCATACAACGCGACGGGACGGCTTCGACCGTTCGGTTGCAGAAACGCGGGAGGAATGTTCTCTGAGTACCGCGAAGAATACGAAAGAACGTATTATCGACTGCGCCGTCGAGCTGTTCTCAACGAAAGGCTATACCGAGACGGGTATACGCGAGATAGCGAGCATGGCGGGCATAAAAGAGGCGTCGGTATACAACCACTTCACGTCGAAAATGGAGATTCTGCAACTGCTGCTCGCCATGTACGAGGACAACACGTCGGAGAGCACGGTGTACGCTTGGAGCATTGAAAACTATTTTGTGAGGAGCGGGTCGCCCGCCGAGCGGATATGCAGCTTCCTGTACCTCCGATTTCCCGAGGGAAAGGAGTCGCACTATCAGAAGATACTGTTCATCGTTCTCCACGAGCAGCACCGAAATCCGACGGTGCGCGAGTTTGTCATGAGCAGGATACTGCGCAACGAGATGTTCGTCGAACAGATGCTGCACGATCTGATGGACGCTGAGATCATTGAGACGGTGGATGCGAAGTTCGTCGCGAGACTTCACGTCGGCATCGTCTACCGCTACTCAAACACAGCACTGCTGACATACGGCGGCACCGCTCTGCGCGACACCGAGCCGACGATGTTCATGATGCTGACGCAACTCTACGACACATTTATCAAGCCCAAGCGGCGCACGTAATTTTGGGGGTATTGCTTGGATTCCGCTAATTTACCGAACCCTAATGTGAATACGGCTGTATTGGACGCGAACGCGGAGACGCTGTACAAACGTCCGCGCGTCACGAAGCTGTTGGAGGACGCGGCTCGACGACCCGTAACCGTCGTCACCGCGAGCGCAGGCTGCGGCAAGACATGCGCGGTTTACTCGTTCCTGCGCGATCTGCCCGACGGCGTTATCTCGTGGGTTCAACTCTCGGAGCGCGACAACGACACCGCGCACTTCTGGGAGAACTTCGCCCGCTCATTGGGCGTCCGCAATCGGGAACTTGCGAGCGCGCTGTTGCGCGAGGGTTTTCCCGAGAACGCCGCGCAGTTTGAGCGTACTCTCCGCGTACCCGACCGTTTCGTCAAGCCCGCGCAGAGCTACGCGATAGTCTTTGACGATCTGCACCTGATCCGCAACCGCGAGGTGCTGAGCTTCATCGAACGCTCGGTTCACACGCCGTATCCGACGGTCAAGACGATTCTGATCTCGCGCTCAGATGTTCCCGTGAGCCTGATTGACATGGAGTCGAAAGGTCAGGTCTCGCGCATCTCGGAGGAGCAACTGCGGTTTGACGAGCATGAGGTTCACTCGCTGTTCATGCAGCGCGGGATAGCGTTGCAACCGCAGGCACTGCACGATATCCACCGCGGCGCGGGCGGTTGGGCGTTCGCGCTGCAATTCGCGCTCACCTGTCTCGAACGAGAGCCGCACGACGTGCAAAAAGCGATATCGGCGATGGAAAAGGGCGTGTCCATGCTGATCGAGAGTCAGGCGTTCGCGCCGCTGTCGCCGAGAGCGCGGAAACTGTTGATAAAGCTGTCGCTGGTCGACCAACCGTCGAGCACCGTCGTGCAGCAGCTCGCGGGAGACGACGAGCTGATCGCCGAGGTGTCAAAATCGGGACTTTTCCTGAATTACGACGCGTATTCGGACACGTACCGCATACATCGGCTCTATCTCGATTTCCTGACAAAGAAGCAGTGTCTGCTGACGGAGAGCGACTGCCGCGAGACGTATGAGACAGCCGCAAAATGGTGCTTCGACAACAACCTGCTGCTCGACGCGGCGGCGTATTACGAGAAGATAGCCGACTACTACAACCTCAACGTCATCATCTACTTCTTCCCGATAACGATGACGCGCACCGCCGCCGAGTTTTTCAGCAAACTGATCGTGCGTCTCAGCGGCGGCAAGCCCGAATCGCCGAACTATTTCTTCGAGCTGCTCCTGCACGCGTACAAGTCGAACCTGCTGCGCGTGCTGAAACGCTATAAAGACGCGCGCGCGTCCGCAAACGCGACCATCATACAGTTCGAGAACGGCGGTCCCGTGCCGTTCCGCAACGTGATGCTGTACTCCGCGTACAACAACCTCGGGTTCATCACGATGGACACGTGTCTGTTCGACAAGCAGTACGATTTTTACCGATATTTCCTGAAAGCAGAGGAATATTTCGACCTCGAACCCATCGGCGCGCAGGGTGCCGTCACCGTCGGTCCCGTCAACTCCTACGTCTGCATGATCGGCACGCCCGCCGCAAAAGGCGAGTTTGAGACGTACATCGACGCGGTGAAACGCTCCGTGCCGCACATCTCAAAGACGGTCAAGGGCATGTACGTGGGGCTTGACGATCTGGCGTGCTGTGAGATGCACTTTTATCAGGGTAATTTCACGCGAGCCGCGTTTTACGCGAACCGCGCCATGGCGTCGGCGCGCGGCAGTGACCAGTTCGAGATCGAGGCGCGCGCGCTGTTCTTCCTCGCGCGCATCGGTGTGGCTCAGGGCGATTACTCGATAATCTCGGCGGTGTATGACCGCGCGAAAGCGATGGTGGACATCGAGGAGTTCTTGAACAGACGCGCGCTGCTCGGTATGCTCTCGGGCTGGTTCTACTCGAAAATCGAGAATTTCGACAAGGTGCCGCTGTGGATAAAGAGCGGCGTTCAGGAGAACGGGCTGAGCGACAACCTGTTCGCGTTGGAGACGTTTGTGAAGTGTCACTACTGTTTCTGCACCAACCAATACAGCATGGTGCTGTCGCTGATACACAATCTCCGATTGCAGACCGACGGGCTGTTCCTGCTCGGTGAGATTGAGTTGACCCTGCTCGAAGCGGTCAGCCGCTATAAGCTCAGGAATTTCCCCGATGCAATCACCGCGCTGACAAAGGCATACAACCTCGCCGAGCCGATGGACATCACCACGCCGTTCGTAGAACTCGGGAAATCCGCGCAGGCGTTGTTGCGCGCGGCGGCGGACGATCCCCGTTGCGAGATACCGCGCGAGTGGCTGAACGGCATGTCGCGCGCCTGCTCCGCTTATGCGAAGCGGCGTAGTCTCGTCGTGTCGCGGTTCCGCACCAAACACGGTATCGACGGCAATGTCGCACTCTCTACCCGCGACCTGAACATGCTGAAAGACCTGTATCACGGTCTGTCGCGCACGCAGATAGCGTCGCGTCACTACATATCGGTGAACACCGTGAAAACCGCGTTACAGACGATTTACGCGAAGCTCGGCGCGGAGAACAACGTCGACGCGATACGTCTGGCGACGGAGATGGGCTTGCTGGATAAGATATAGGCGCGGCGTCAGGTAATCAGCCCGATATTTCGCCGCACAGCAGCCTGTGCGCGCGCGTACTCGACGCTCACCTCCACGCCGTCGCGCTTCGAGCTCAACATGGCGTACGTGCCTTCATACCGCTCCTTTACATACTCGCGTAGCAGCGCGGCGTAGTCCGACGGCAACTCGGTGGTGTTCAGCAGTTCAATCGCGGGTTCCACGCCCGCGTAGCCCGCGCGGCGGAACAGGTCGACATCGCACAGACCTATCTCGCCCGACTTGTAGCGCGCGACATTCGAGCGTATGACCAGCGCGTCGGCGTTCACGAAGCTCAGCGCGACCATGATAACCGCGCCGAGCGCGACGGCGTACCGCGCGATGTTGAACTGCCTGAATTGCAGCACGATCACACCGACGAACAGCACCGCGAGGAACGCCATGAACACGCAAGGCAGTACGCGTTTCATTGTCGCACCGTCCACCGCGAGATACAGCGCGAATTTGGAGATCGCCGACGCGATGAGGATTATCGTCTCGACCGACAGTGCGATATTCACGGTGCGCAACAGTTTGCTGTCGCGGAACGGCGTTCTGCACAACCCGTTCATCACGAGCATGGCGGCGAGCGTGATCACCGCGACGGAACACAGCTCAAAGAACCCCGACCGCGCGTACTCCGTGACCGACAGCCATCCGTCGGGCAAACTCCCGCCGAACGCGGAGAAAAAGTACGGCACCTGACACGCGATATAGACGACGTACAGCCCCGCGAGTGCTGTGAGCGCGATCTCGGACGTGAGACGCGGCAGCACGCGGCAGGTGTTGCGGGTGCTTTGCAGTCCGTCCGCCGTGACGACAGCGGTGCGGCGACCGCGCGCGCCGCCGTATATCAGCCCGAACATGTATATCGCGACGGGAATCGCGACGATGAGGTGTATCACGAAATCGTAGCCGAACAGTTCCTCGAAAAACCGCGACACCGCGTCCGCTACGCCGCCCGTGATCTGCGAGAATGCGCCACCGTCCGCGCGCAACAGCGACGGCACAACGATGATGAACAGCAGCAGCGCTATGACGATACCGACGATTAATCCCCAGTTGCGCCGACGTTCCGCGTGCCGCTTGAATCCGCGCGGCGACGTGAACAGCGCGCCGAGGTTGCCGAACGGTACGATGACCAACACGTTCAGCAGGTCGAACGGCGCGAAACTCCCGACCATGCCGCCGAGTGTGAAGCCGCACGCCGCCGCGACCCAATACGTCGCGCCGCAGAACAGGAACAACGAGCGGTACCCGTTGAACTCCGCGTTGTCCCACAGCGCGTAACTCAGCCCGACGAGCAGCGTCGCCGCGAGCGCGAACACGGCGTCGCGCGACAATCTGTGTCCGCGCACGCGGAAGTACGCCGCCGTCGCCGCGAGATACAGCGCGGTGAACAGCGACACGCCGTACCCGAACCAACTGAACAGCACCCACCGCTCGAACAGATACCCGAGCGCGAGCGCGGCGATCGCCATGATCGCGTCGCGGTAATCGGGCGTGAATCGCATGGGGTTTTTGGTCTCGTCCATGATGTTGCTCCTTTGAAGATGTTAGAGGTTAGATGTTGGAGGTCAGAGCGGGGTTGCGGGGGTAGGACGGGAGAACAAACCCCCGCCGTCTGCGGACGGCACCCCCTTTCCGAAAGGGGGCGGAGATGGACGTTGGTCTCCGTAGGGACGGACGACCCTGTCCGTCCTGTTGTGGTCTGTGCGGTATTTCGGGACGGACAGGGTCGTCCGTCCCTACGTAAGATGCGGTGCGCGTTTGATTCGCGGTGTGTAGGGGTCGATGGACTCATCGACCTTGTGGTTATTTCGTGCGCACATCGAGGGGCGGGACGATGTGGACATCGTCCCCTACGGGCGGGTGCGGTTGATATTTCGGGGACGGGACGCCAGGGCGGCGTCCCCTACGACGTAACCCACGTCCAACCCTGCCCCCTTTCGGAAAGGGGGTGCCGCTCGCAAGCGGCGGGGGTTTGTCCCCCGTCCAACCCCGTGAATCGTCAATTGTTCATCGTCAATTTCCCCTCGTCCCCAGCCGATACCCTAAATTGATGACGAAATTGTACGCTATGTTCGTTCTTGACACGCTCATTCTTCGGATAAACGAGCGCAGGGAGTAAAACTGCCGCCGAAAGCGCGTGTAGCCCTCGAACAGTTCCGCCGCGCTCATGTTTTTCGGCTCGAACGCGACGGCGGTCTTGCTGTCGTACCGTGACCAGTCGTCGGTCAGCAGTCTGCCCTCCGCCTTGAACTGCTCGTACACGGGCGTTTTCGGGAACGGCGTGAGTACGCTCACCGTCGCGCCGTCGATACCGAGTTTTTCACACGCCGCGAGTGTGTCGTCGAACACGCTCGCGGTGTCGCTGTCAAACCCGAACACGATACCCGCCTGAATCATGATGCCGTGACCGTGTATGCGGTCGATGATCGCGGTGTAGTCCGCGACGCGGTTGATGTCCTTGCCCGCGTCGCGCAGAGACGGTTCGGAGAACGATTCAAGCCCGACGAACAGATACGTGCAACCCGCAGATTTGGCGAGTGTCAGCAGCTCGTCGTCCGCGCAGTCTCGGAGCGTCGCCTGTGCCGCCCATCTGAGTTTCAGCGGAGCGACGGCGCGCAGGAGAGCCTTGGCGTATACGATGTCCGCGAACAGATTGTCGTCCCAAAAGACGAAAAACCGCGATTTCATCGCCCGTATCTCGGCGACGACCTCCTCTATCGGACGCGTTCGGTAACAGTCGTGGTAAATCTGTTTCAGGTTGCAGTATCGGCAGTTGTACGGGCAACCGCGCGTCGCGAACACCGCGCCTTTCATCGTACGGCGGCGTTTGAGCAGATCCCAGCGCGGTATCGGCAGGTTTTCGAGCGCGGGCGGCGTGTCGGACGTGTAGATGTGTCGCGGCGTGCCGTTCCGAAAGTCGTCGAGGAACCGCGCCCACGTCGTCTCCCCCTCTCCGACGAGCAGGTAGTCGCAGTGCGCGCCCACCTCGTCGGGCAGTAGCGTAGCGTGGGGACCGCCCATGACGATTTTCGCGCCCGTACCGCGGAACGCCGCCGCGATATCGTA
>JAISJJ010000160.1 GCA_031261585.1 Oscillospiraceae bacterium | reverse complement strand
TGGGACGGTGGACGTTTGGACGATAGACGGGCGATTTGTACCCCTCGGGACACAGGTAATCGCCTCTACGTCCGCTTCCAACGTCTCCGCACCCTCCGTCCAACCTTGCCCCCTTTCGTAAAGGGGGTGCCGCTCGCAAGCGGCGGGGGTTTGCCCCCGTCTTACGCTCTGACATCTAACATCTCACCTCTACCAATACGCCAATACTGCTGTTAATGTAGGGACGGACGACACGTCCGTCCCTGCGATTGTTCCATAACCGAAAGGTAATCAACATGCAAGACCACATACACATCAAGGGCGCGCGGACGCACAACCTGAAAAACATCGACATCGAGATACCGCGTGACAAGTTCATCGTCATGACGGGTATCTCGGGTTCGGGCAAGTCGTCGCTCGCGTTCGATACGATATACGCGGAGGGACAGCGGCGGTACGTCGAGTCGCTGTCGAGCTATGCGCGCCAATTTTTGGGGCAGATGGACAAGCCCGACGTGGACTACATAGAGGGGCTGTCCCCCGCTATCTCCATCGACCAGAAAACCACGTCGCGCAACCCGCGCAGTACGGTCGGCACCGTCACGGAGATTTACGATTACCTGCGTCTGCTGTGGGCGCGCATCGGCATACCGCACTGCCCGAACTGCGGCAAGGAGATACGGCAGCAGACGATAGACCAGATCGTAGACGCGATTCTCTCGCTGCCCGAGGGCAGCCGCATACAGATTCTCGCGCCCGTGATTCGCGCGCGCAAGGGCGAGTACAACAAGGTGTTCGACGACGCGCGGCGTTCGGGCTATGTCCGCGTGCGCGTGGACGGCAACACGTATGAGCTGACCGAGGAGATCAAACTCGACAAGAACAAGAAGCACAGCATCGAGATCGTCATCGACCGTCTCGTGATACGCGACGACATCACGCGCCGTCTCACCGACTCCGTGGAGACAGCGGCGTCGCTCGCGGGCGGTATCGTGATTTGCGACATAGTGGGCGGCGAGGGAAAGTCCGAGAAAACCCGCGAGTTGATGTTCAGCCAGAACTACGCGTGTGAGGATTGCGGCATCTCGATTGAGGAGTTGACCCCGCGCCTTTTCTCGTTCAACAACCCTTACGGTGCTTGCCCCGACTGCACGGGGCTGGGGTTCGTCCTGCGCGTCGACCCCGATCTGATCATTCCGAACAAGAACCTGTCCATCAACGACGGCGCGATCTCCGCGTCGGGTTGGGGTGGTGTGCGCAGTGACGGTGTGGCAAAGATGTACTTCGACGCGCTCGCGAAAAAGTACGGTTTTCTGCTGTCCACGCCGTTGAACAAGCTGCCCGAGGGCGTGTTGGACATCATTCTGTTCGGCACGAAGGGCGAAAAACTCACGCTGAACTACAACCAACCGCGCGGCAACGGCACGCTGCATCAGGCGTTCGAGGGCATCGTGAACAACCTCGAACGACGCTATAAGGAGACGCAGAGCACGGGTATGCGGTGGGAGATCGAGCAGTACATGTCCGAGCGTCCCTGCCCGACGTGCGGCGGCAAAAAGCTGAAACCCGAGGTGCTCGCCGTCACCGTCGGCGACGAGAGCATCATCGAGTTCACGGAAAAATCCGTGTCGCGCGCGCTCGAATTCGTCGATACGCTGACGTTTACGCCGAAAGAGGCGATCATCGCCGACCGCATCATCAAAGAGATACGCGAGCGGCTGAATTTCCTGCGCTCCGTGGGTCTTGAATACCTCACGCTGTCGCGTCAGGCGGGTACGCTGTCGGGCGGCGAGGCTCAGCGCATACGATTGGCGACGCAGATCGGCTCGTCGCTCATGGGTGTGCTGTATATACTCGACGAGCCGAGTATAGGGCTGCATCAGCGCGACAACTCGAAGCTCATCACGACGCTGAAACGCCTGCGCGACCTCGGCAATACGCTGCTCGTCGTCGAACACGACGAGGAGACGATGCTCGCGTCCGACTATGTGATCGACATCGGACCCGGCGCGGGTATCCACGGCGGCGAGGTCGTCGCGATGGGTACGCCCGAGGAGGTCATGGCGAATACGGACAGTATCACGGGCGATTACCTGTCGGGGCGGCGCAAAATCCCCGTGCCGAAGTCGCGCCGCGCGGGTAACGGCAAGTTTTTGACCGTTCACGGCGCGCGCGAGAACAATTTGAAGAACATCACGGTAAAATTCCCGCTCGGCTTGATGACGGCGGTGACGGGCGTGTCGGGTTCGGGCAAATCGAGCCTTGTCAACGGCGTTATATACAAGTCGCTCGCCGCGGAGCTGAACCGCTCGAAGATCAAGCCGGGCTCGTTCGACAAGATCACGGGTATACGCGATTTGGACAAGATCATCGCGATTGACCAGTCCCCTATCGGGCGCACGCCGCGCTCGAATCCCGCGACGTACACGGGCATGTTCAACGATATCCGCGACCTGTTCGCGTCGACGCAGGACGCAAAAACGCGCGGTTACGGCGTGGGGCGGTTCAGCTTCAACGTCAAGGGCGGTCGGTGCGAGGCGTGTTCGGGCGACGGTCTGATAAAGATTGAGATGCACTTTTTGCCCGACGTGTACGTGCCGTGCGAGGTGTGTCACGGCAAGCGGTACAATCGCGAGACGCTTGAAGTCAAGTACAAGGGCAAGTCCATTGCCGACGTGCTGGACATGACCATCGAGGACGCGCACGGATTCTTCGAGCCGCTGCCGAAAATCGCGCGCAAGCTCGAAACCCTGCTCGACGTGGGTCTCGGCTACGTGCGGCTCGGTCAACCGTCGACAACGCTGTCGGGCGGCGAGGCTCAGCGCGTCAAACTCGCGACGGAACTCTCAAAACGCGGCACGGGCAGTACGTTTTACGTGCTCGACGAGCCGACTACGGGGTTGCACACGTCCGACGTGGCGCGCCTGATCGACGTGTTGCAACGTCTCGTGGACGCGGGCAACACGGTCGTCGTCATCGAACACAACCTCGACGTGATAAAGACCGCCGACCACATCATCGACATGGGTCCCGAGGGCGGCGACCGCGGCGGTGAGATCGTGTTCGAGGGTACGCCCGAGGGCTGCGCCGCGTGCGAGACGAGCTACACGGGCGAGTTCTTGAAAAAAGCACTGTGGTGGGACACGGCGGAGGTTGTCAGTTAACAGTTAACAATTGCGATGGGTTGGACGAGGGTTGCGATTGGCGTCGGGAGGTTAACAACATGGACGATAATACTTATTATGTTGAGCAGGCGGAGCCTGATTATAAGGCTCGGAGCTACAATTGGAAAACCGCAATCGGCTTGCAGCGGGTTGACGGGTTAACGCCGTCTGAGTATCTGATTGAGACCGCCAACGCAAACATCAGCGGCGAGATAACGCTCGGTGAAGCTGAGCGGCGGATTGCCGAGTATTACGAGCAAAAACCGACAGATACCGACGATGAACGGCGAAGCGAGGAAGCCGACAAGGTTTCGGCTCACATAGCGCAGATTCTCGCGGGCAAGACGTTCAAATTCGCGCCATCGGAGTTGCTCGCCGTTCATCGCCGCCTGTTTGACGGCGTGTTTGACCACGCGGGAAAACTGCGCGACTGCAATCTGTCAAAGAGCGAATGGGTTTTGGGCGGCGAGTCGGTCGTGTACGACGACTACCGAACGGTGCGCGAATCGCTCAATTATGATTTCGACAGGGAAAAAGCGTTTGACTATTCAACGCTCGGCGAGCGGGAAACGGTTGACCATATCGTGGCGTTTATCACGGCTCTGTGGCAGATTCATCCGTTCCGCGAGGGCAATACGCGAACGATTGCGGTGTTTACGATAAAATATCTCCGCACATTCGGCTATGAGCTGACGAACGACACGTTTGAGAAGCACTCGCTGTACTTCCGCAACGCGCTTGTGAGGGCGAATTTTAACAGCCGCAAGGACGGAATTATCGCAACGCAGAGCTATCTCAACGCCTTTTTTGAAAATCTGTTATTCGGCGGTAAGCACGATTTGCGGAACAGGGATTTGCATGTTTCTGAGTCGGGTTTAAGTGATTTTGAAAACGGTGATTGACAAACGTATTTGTTTGTAATATAATGAGATTACAAACAAATACCGTTGGAGGTGCGCCGCATGGCTAAGACATCATTGGTTCAGGTTAGAGTTGACGACGATTTGAAAGCGAGCGCGGACGCGTTGTTCGCGCATTTGGGGCTTGACACGCAGACTGCAATCCGCATGTTCCTGCGCCAGTCGGTCATGCGCGACGGGCTGCCGTTCGAGGTATCCGCCGACCCGTTTTACAGCGCGGGAAACACGCGCGCGTTGGAGCGGTCACTCCGTGAACTGCGCGACGGCAAAACCGTCACAAAAACGATGGACGAACTGCGGGCGATGGAGCAGTGAAGCTGATCTTTTCGGAATCGGGGTGGGCGGATTATCTGTATTGGCAGTCACAGGACAAGAAAACGCTGAAACGGATTAATCGACTCATTCAGGACATCGAACGCGACGACGGGCTTGCGGGTATCGGGAAGCCCGAACTGTTGCGCGGCAATCTGTCGGGGTTTTGCAGCCGACGCATTGACGACAGCAACCGATTGGTGTACGCCGTGTCGGACGGCGTACTCGAAATTATTCAATGCAGAGGTCACTACAACGACGATTGACGACGAAAGGGTACACTATGGAGTATAAATTCAGCGTTGCGTTGACTGATGACGATTATCTCGCGTATAACAAATTTCATATGACGACCCACCCTGCGGGGAAGCGATTGCTCACGAAAATGCGTATTGCAATTCCGATTGTGTTTCTTGTGGTCTTTGCGGTTATCGGCATCGTCCAAAAGGACACTATTCCGCCGAGACTTTTAGGTATATTATGGGTTGTCGCGTCCGTTTACGGTATCGTTTCCGCCAAAAGGTTGACAATGCGTGCTACAAAAAAGAATCTCAAACGAATGAAGGAGAAAGGCGTTAACCTATACTCCAAAGCGTCAACTATAACATGCGACGACGAGTACATAACTGAGGTAACGCCCGAAACAGAGGTCAAAAAGAAGCTCTCAACATTAAAGCAAATCTATGTCGCGCAAACTGCCGTCTATATCTACATGGAAGAATCGCGCGCGTTTCTCATCCCCCTTCGTGCCTTCCCCGACGAGCAGACCCGCGTTGAGTTCACTAAATTCATACAACAAAAAATCGCCGCGAACAGCACGGCGACGCAATAACGATACATAACAAACAAGGGACGAGGGTCGCGGCTATACCGCAACCCTCGTCCCAAACTGTTAACTGTTAATTGTTAACTGTTAATTAGCCCTTGTATTCAGGTACCTGCGTCTGTTTGTCGAAAACGGGGTTGTTCACGAGGATACCGAACACCTGCGCGAAACCGTCGTACGGCTCGTCAGCGGGGAACGCGCGCAGAATCGCGTTGGCGCGCTGCTCGAAACCGGGCTTGAACTCCGCGTGCGTGAGTATGTACAGATCGCCGCGCAGGATTCCGCGCGCGACGCGCTTGCCCGCCTCGGTGGGGTCTCTCATGATGCGCGCGAAATCGACCTGAGGACCGGGGGGAGGGGGAGGAGGTGCCGCTTCGCCGTCCGCGGGGGGAGGCGGCGGCGTGAACGCGGGCATCTGCGGTATCGGCTTGCCGCGCAGTTCCGCTTCGATCTCCTGACCCGACAGTCCGAGGTTCGTCGAGAACGGTCCCGGGCAGAGAACGCCCGCGCCGTAGCCCTCGGGGAGGTCGGAGGCGAGCGTCTCGGTGATGGCGACGACGGCTGCCTTCGTGAGGTTGTACAGTCCGCAACCGGGAACGGGGATCAGACCCGCTTTCGACGCGGTGGAGACGATGAATCCGCCCTCGCCGTGCGCGATCATGCGCGGGACGATCTCCTGAATACCGTTCAGGATACCGACGATGTTGATGCGGAGGGCGAAATCGGTGTCCTCGGGGGAGACGACCCACAGCGGACCCGACGCGCCGCCGATACCCGCGTTGTTCACGAGTACGTGGATGTTGCCGAACTTCGCGACGGCTTCGTCAGCGGCGGCTTTGTACTGTTCGCGGTTCGATGTGTCGAGCTTGATACCGAGTTTGGGTGCGTCGATCTGCGGGAGTGCCTCGTCGATTGCGTTCTGGCGCAGGTCGGCGATGACGATGTTCGCGCCCTCGGCGGCGAGTGCCTTGGCGATGCCGAGTCCGAGACCCGATGCGCCGCCCGTGATAAACGCGGTTTTGCCTTTGAATGTGTCAAGTTTGCCCATTTGAGTAGTTACCTCCTAAATTGATTTCTGTTGTATATTTTACACGAATTTGACGGAATGTCAACAGATTTATTTGTAGATTTTCGGGTTGTGTCAATAATTTTCTCTTGCAACCGCGCGCAATGTGTGCTAAAATGACACCATCGGCGATAATTCTCGGAAAGGGGAGCAAAAATGCGCAAATTAGAGGAACTCGACATACGCTGCGACCATTGCAGATACGGCAGCAGACTGTCGGGCGGCGAGATCATCTGCGCGAAACGCGGTGTTCTGCCGCCGCATTTCCACTGCGCCCGCTTCCGATATGACCTCACAAAGCGCGTTCCCGAGCCGAAACCGAGGATCGACACGAGCAAGTACAAGGAAAAGCTGAACGTCGAGGATTTGTAGATGCATATGGAAATGGGGCGGTTCGACCGCCCCATTTCGTCGTTTGGGGGTTGCGCGCGGGCGATTACCAATCGCCCCTACGACCGTATTCAACAAACCCGCAACACATATCGCTCCGCAACATTTCGTAGGGGCGACCATTGGTCGCCCGTATGCCATGTGCAATTGCTCCACGGGCGGCCGATGACCGCCCCTACGACTGTGCTGTGCGGTGCGTAATATGCTCTGCGTTTCGCAAAATGTTTCGGTTTCGCGTGTAGGGGCGATTATCAATCGCCCGTTGCATATTTCGGGTACACGCACAGGCGATTCAACCGTGCGGGCGATTACCAATCGCCCCTACACCCGCCCTCTACGTTTTCACCTTATAATAATAGTCCAGCGTCTTGAACCCTCGCTCCAACTGCGTCAGCACGTATGTCTCGCACGCCTCCGCGAACAGCGTCGGGTCGCCGAGACGGAACGCGTAGAGCCGCGCGGGTTCGCACTGCGCGACGTGGCGCATCGCCGCCGCCGCGCCGTCGTCCAGTTGCGTGTCGCCGAGCGTGTCGCGGTCGAGCGGCGGGGCGAATCCCGCGAGACACATCGCGCGCAATTCCGTCGCCGCCTTGACGATCGGCGTGTCGTGCTTGCCGCAGAGTGCTTTCAGCGCGTTCAGTATCAGCGAGAGGAAGTTCGACGTGGGCGCGTCCTCGTCCGCAATCGTCTCGACAAGTTCCGCGAAGTACGACGCGAGGGCGAACGGTTCGAGTTCTGCGGTCAGCTCGACGAATTGCTCGACGATGTGCGCCTCGGTCAGCGTGTAGCGGTCGCCCTGACGTTTCAGCGTCATCTCCGAGAACACGAGCGGCTGCACGGCGGGGCGCAGCGTCGATTTGTTGCTCTGCGTGCCGTGCGCCGCCGCCGAAATCTTGCCGTTGTCGGCGGTCAGCAGCGTCAGCATACGCGACGCTTCGCGGTACGGTGCCGCGCGCAGGACGAGCGCGTGTGTTGTGAAAAATTCCATGGTGATATCTTAGCACAATTCAATTAATTTTACAATAACAATTGACAAAAACACAAAGATATGTTATAGTCTCATTAGCTAAAATAGACAACGCAGCGGGCGAAATCGCGCCGCGCGTCGTCAATATTACGGAGGTAAATAACATGCCCATTCCTTTCAACGAAAAAGAACTCGAAGTCATCGGCGAAGCCCCCAGCTTTTTCGGTCCGCCGACGCCCATCTACAACTACCCCGTCACGCCGCGCGAGGCGTTCCGCAAGATGTACGAGCGCGATCCCGTGTGGGAGTGCGGCGGCGGTGAGTCGAGCATGTTCGCACCCGCGGTCATACCCGACAACGTAGCCCGCGGTTTCGTGTTCGACGGCAGCGGTCATCCGCCCGCGCAGGACAAGGAGATCAACCCCGACATGTTCGGCATCGAGTGGGAGTACGTCCAGCAGGTCGGCGGCTCGATGGTACGCCCGGGCAAGCCGCTCATGGAGGACGCGAACGAGTGGCGCGAGAAGGTCAAATTCCCCGACATCGACAAGTGGGATTGGGAGGGCGCGGCGAAAGCGAACGCGAACTTCTTCCGTCCCGATCAGTTCCACGTCGCGTGGTTCCTCACGGGCTGGTTCGAGCGTCTGATCTCGTTCATGGACTTCGAGGCGGCGGCGTACGCGCTCATCGACGAGGATCAGCAGGACGCGGTGAAAGAGCTGTTCTTCGCGCTGAGCGACCTGTACATCAAGATTTTTGACAAGATGTTGCAGTACTTCCCCGAGATCGACAGTTTCTGTATCCACGACGACTGGGCGGGTCAGAAATCGACGTTTTTCAGCCCCGCGACGGCGGCGGAGGTCATCGTCCCCGCGATGCGCAAGGTCACGGATCATCTGCACGCGAAAGGCATATGGTGCGACCTGCACTCGTGCGGTCAGGAACTGCTGCAAATCCCGAACTTCATCAAGGGCGGCTGGGATTCGTGGACAGGTCAGGCGATGAACGACACGCATCTCCAATACGAGCTGTACGGCGACAAGATCATTCTCGGCGTTATGCCCGACCCCGTCCCCGAGGGCGCGACCGAGGAGGAGGCGCGCGCGCTTGCCCGCGACTTCGCGAACAAGTTTTGCAGCCGCGAGAAGATCTCCACCGCGTCGATGTACGGTGCGGGCATGACCCGCGCGTACCGCGAGGAACTGTATAAGCAGAGTCGGATCAACTACTCGAAATAACGGTAAATAACAACGGCGGCGCGGGAAAATCCCGCGCCGTCTGTGCGTTTCGGTTGATTTTCGGGGATGTTGTAGGGGACGCCGCCCTCGGCGTCCCGTTTTTCGGGATTGCCGATACGCAGGGA
>JAISJJ010000159.1 GCA_031261585.1 Oscillospiraceae bacterium | reverse complement strand
AGGGACGTTGGACGTTTGGACGTGGGACGTGGGTTCTCCTTCCGCCGTCTGCGGACGGCACCTCCCTCTGAGAGGGAGGCTTTTGGGGAACGCGCCGTCCAAGCCTCCCTCATCAGAGGGAGGTGCCGCCGAACGGCGGCGGTGGGAGTCCCCGTAACTCCCGTCCACCGCGTCCCTCGTCCAACCTTGCCCCCTTTCGGAAAGGGGGTGCCGACCGCAGTCGGCGGGGGTTTGTCCCCCGTCCAACGCGCCCCTCGTCCAACCTCACGCGTTTATTCACACCATCAGGAGGACATCATGACCACAGAACAACTCAAATCTTTCGCCGCCGACATTCGCGTTGAGACGCTGAAGTGTCTCGCGGAGTTCGGCAGCGGTCACATCGGCGGGTGCATGAGCATCGCCGACACGCTCGCCGTGCTGTACGGCGCGGAGTTGAAACACGACCCCGCGAACCCCGCGCTCGCGTCGCGCGACAGGCTTGTGCTGAGTAAAGGTCACGCGGGTCCCGCGCTGTACGCCGCGCTCGCGTTGCGCGGATTTTTCCCGCTCGACGAGCTGAAAACGCTGAATCAGGGCGGCACGCACCTGCCGAGCCACGTCGACCGCACGAAAACGCGCGGCGTGGACATGACGTGCGGCAGTCTCGGGCAGGGGCTGTCGGCGGGCGCGGGTATGGCGTTCGGCGGTCGGCTCGACGGCGAGGATTACCACACGTTCGTGATCCTCGGCGACGGCGAGTGTGACGAGGGACAGGTGTGGGAGGCGGCGATGTTCGCGCGGCACCACAAATTGTCGCACCTCATCGCGCTCATCGACGACAACAAACAGCAACTCGACGGGTGGACGCAAAACGTCCTCGGCAGCGGCAAAATCGCGGACAAGTTCGCCGCCTGCGGGTGGAACGTCATCGAGGTGAACGGTCACGACGTCGCGGCGATTCAGGGCGCGATTCAGCAGGCGAAAGCGGCGGCGGAGTACCCGACCGCAATCGCGCTGGACACGATAAAGGGCTACGGCGCGCCGTTCGCCGAGGGCAAAGAGTTCAACCACTCAATGTCCGTAACGGCGGAGAATTTGGCGGACAGTATATTAAAATTGCGCTCGCAAGGCGGAGCCTTGCTTCGCTGACGGCGCGTTGCGCCGCACCGCCTGTGGCGGCGTTATGCGCATTATCCGTGGTTCTTTCGTAGGGGACGCCGCCCTCGGCGTCCCGCCAACCGACAAATGCAAAATTTCAACACGGGACGCCGAGGGCAGCGTCCCCTACATCATCGAGGTGTGCAAAATGTTTAAGATTGCAGAAAAAATTGAAAAATCGCCCGAACTCATGCGCGATGCGTACTGTTCCGCGCTGATAGCCGCCGCCGAGATCGACCCGAATGTCGTCGCGCTCGACGCGGATCTCGTGTCGGCGTTCGGCATGAAGCCGTTTTTCGACAAATTTCCCGACCGCGCGATTCAGTGCGGTATCGCCGAGGCGAACATGGTGGGTATCGCGGCGGGGCTGTCGAGCGTTGGCAAAATCCCGTTCGCGCACAGTTTCGGGTGCTTCACGAGCCGCCGCGCGTGCGACCAGATCATGATCTCGTGCGCCTACGCGAAACTTAACGTGCGCCTGATCGGCTCCGACCCGGGTATCACGGCGGCGCACAACGGCGGCACGCATATGCCGTTTGAGGACGTCGGCGTGCTGCGCTCGATACCCGATATCACCATCATCGACGCGACGGATCCCGTAATGTTGCGCGATTTGGTGGCTCAGCTCGCGGGACCGAAATATTACGGAGTGTATTATTTGCGTTTTCCGCGCAAGAACGCGAAAGCGGTGTACGCGGCGGGTTCGACGTTTGAGATCGGGCGCGGCAACGTCCTGCGCGACGGTGCAGACGTGACGATTTTCGCGTCGGGTATCATGGTTGCGGAGTCACTTGCGGCGGCTGAAACGCTTGCGGCGCAGGGCGTATCCGCGCGCGTCGCCGACGTGTTCACGATCAAGCCGATCGACCGCGAGTTGATCGCGAAATCCGCCGCCGAGACGGGCGCGATAGTCACGGCGGAGAACCACAATGTCGTCGGAGGCCTGTACTCCGCAGTCTCGGAAACCGTTGCGGCGACTATACCCGTGCCAATTGAGCGCGTCGGCGTGGAGGACGCGTTCGGGCAGGTGGGATCGGAGAGTTTCCTCGCAAGCGCGTACGATCTTACCGCGGAACACATCGTCCGCGCAGCACTCGCGGCAGTCGCGCGCAAATAGTGGCGGACAACGCAACAATCGCGGCGATAGCCACGGCGCACGGTGTCGCGGCTATCGCCGTCGTGCGTATCTCGGGTGATCGGACGCGCGAGATATTACAAAACGTATTTTTACCGCGCAACGGCACCGTCGCGGACATGCGCCCGAACGTGCTGACACGCGGCGTCGCGTTGTCGGACGGTGCGGCGGTAGACGACTGCGCCGCAATCGTATTCAACGCGCCGCACTCGTACACGGGCGAGGACGCGGCGGAGATTCATTGCCACGGTTCACCGATAGTCGCGGCGGAGATATTACAATCCGTATTACATGCGGGCGCGCGCATGGCGACGGCAGGTGAGTTCACGCGGCGCGCTTTTTTGAACGGCAAGCTCGATTTGGCTCAGGCGGAAGCCGTCGCCGAGCTCATCGACGCGGAGACGGTGACGGCGGCAAAAAACGCCGCGTCGCAACTGCTCGGTGCCGTATCGCGGCACGTGAGCGCAGCGTACGACCGCCTGCTCGACCCGCTCGCGCACTTTCACGCGGCGGTGGACTACACGGACGAGGACATCGACGCGTTCGACAGCGCGAAATATGCCGAATTGTTATCAAACACCGCGCGAGAACTCGACGCACTCGCCGCGACGCACGAGCGCGGGCGCGTGATGAAAAACGGGGTGCCGTGCGCGATTATCGGTCGTCCGAACGCGGGCAAATCGTCGCTGCTGAACGCGATTGTCGGCTACGACCGCGCGATTGTGACCGCCGAACCCGGCACGACGCGCGACACTATCGAGGAGCGCGTCGCCGTCGCGGGTACCCTCCTGCGCCTGACCGACACGGCGGGGTTGCGCGACGCTGTCGGCGAAGCTGAGCGGCTCGGCGTGCGGCGGAGTGAGATCGCGGCGCGCGGCGCGAGCGTTGTAATCGCGGTGTTCGACGGCTCGGAGCCGTTTTCGCCCGACGATCTGCGCGTGACGGACGCGATACCCGACCGCGCGCACCGCATTGCGGCAGTCAACAAATCCGACTTGCCGCAACGGTTTGACGCGTCGCAACTCATCGGGTTCGACGCGATTGTACACGTCTCGGCGGTGACGGGCGACGGCGTGACCGCGCTCACGGACGCAATCGCGGCGGCGGTGCCGAGCGCGCCCGATGCCGCCGTCGGCGAGATCATCACGAGCGCGCGCCAGTACGACGCGATCACGCGCGCCGCGACATCGGTTCGCGCGTGTGCGGACGCGCTGCGCGGCGGCGTGACACCCGACGCCGCGTTGTCGGAGCTTGAAACCGCGCTCGGCGCGCTCGGCGAGGTGCTGGGGCGGCGCGTGCGCGACGACACGGTGGACCGGGTGTTCGCGAATTTCTGCGTGGGCAAGTGAGCGGTATAAAACAACGCGAATTGCGGTTTTGCAATTCGCGTTTTGTTTTTGCGTGCTGTCCACAAATTCGCGCAGGACGCAAGCGAGCGCGAAATGGGCGCGGACATGTTGCGTTGATAATTTTATGTGCCATAATTTTTGATTCGCGTTGTCGTAGGGGACGCCGCCCTCGGCGTCCCGCGTTTCAGGTTTGCGCATTGTCGGGGACGGGACGCCGAGGGCGGCGTCCCCTACGGCGCGAATTTCGGGATAGTGCAAGGGCGGGTTGACCCCGCCCCTACAAAAGACTCGCGCTCGCGACCAACCCGTACCAGTACAAATCCGCCCACTCACCATCGGCGTTGCGTGTCTGTGCGCGCTGGATGCCCTCGGGTTTCATGCCGAGTTTTCGCATCAGCCCGCCTGATATCACGTCGTCTGTCGTCTCGGCGCAGATTTTGTGCAGCCCCATGACCGAAAATCCGTGCGCAATCAGGGCGCGGCACGATTCAAACGCATAACCGCGCCGCCAATATGCCCTGTTGAAAATCCAGCCCATCTCGTAAATTTCGGGTTCGCCATAGGGTTTGAACAGCAGATAACCGACGACTTTCCCCGTCTCGCGCTCCGCCGCCGCGAACGCACCGCGCCGCTCGATGCAGAACGTGCGCAGAAATTCCGCCGTTTTTTCGCGGCTGTACGGCGGCTCGACCTCGCGCATAACCTCGCCGTCGCCGAGTATCGCGTGCAAATCCTCCAAGTCGCCCGCCGCAAAATCGCGGACGATCAGGCGAGACGTTTCAATGTGCATAGCGCACCCGCTTTCGATGATTGTGATATTATAGGACAAAACACGCAATTCGCGGCAAGAAAAAATCAGGCACAGAGTTTACCGCGCAACCGCAAAATGCGAGAAACGCAGTAGATACCTCAACCGCCGCAAATAACGCGACTCCTGTGTCTGATAATGACATTATACGCTCTGACGGCGCAGTTGTCAAGGCGAAACTCGGAGAATCCCGCGCCGCATTTACTTTTTGCTAACCCCAAACCCCGTCATTGCGAGCGCACGAAGCAATCCAGTCTCCGTTACTCCGTCCTGCTCTCGTAAAACGAAAGGTTGGACGCGAGGACGGGGTTCTGGATTGCTTCGCGCGGCTCGCAATGACGAGGACGGAAACACGGCAAATAAGACATCACGAATTTCACACGTTTATCGCACCACGACAGGGCGACCACGCAGGGTCGCCCCTACGCAAGCCGAAACACGTGAGTGAAAACATGACTGTGCCGCGCACCGCAGAGCGAAATTGCAGAATACCGAGTTTTATGTAGGGGCGACCCTGTGTGGTCGCCCTTGCGGTTTGCTCATTTTTCCCGCTGTGCGTTGCCTTTTGCCGCTGCCCAACTGTCAACTGTCAACTGTCAATTATCAAACTGCCGCCCGAGGAAGCTCGCGACGGTCTGCGCTATTTTGAGTTCCGCGTCGCCCGACGGCGTTGTGCCGTCTGAGAACAGCACGACGCAGCCGATGATGTCGCCCTCGGACTGTATCGGCGAGGCGATGTCGACGATATAGCGGTCAAGCCCGTCGGCAAGAGCCATGCCGCGCTCGGACGGTCCGCGCTGATACGTCTTGCGCGTCATGATCATCTGGTCGAGTTCGGGCGCGATGCGGCGCGTTACGAGGTCGCGCTTGTTGAGACCCGAGACGCTGATGAACGCGTCGCGGTCGCATATAGCGCACAGTGTCCCCGCCGTCTTGTAGACGGACTCGCACATCTGCTGCGCGGGGTCGGACCACTCGCCCATCGCGGAGTATTTCTTGAAGATGACCTCGCCGTCCTTGTCGGTGTATATTTCCAGCGGGTCGCCCTCGCGTATGCGCATGGTTCTGCGGATTTCTTTCGGTATTACGACGCGCCCGAGATCGTCGATTCGGCGCACGATGCCTGTTGCTTTCATTGTACATTCCTCCGAAGGTGAATTTGTGCAAAATATATTTCGCGGTGGTAACTTCGGGAATATTATCTGACCGTGTGCGGCGGATATTCCGTTTCTGGAGAATTGCAATAAATCGGTAACATTGGCAAACACGCACACACACCACCGCCATTGTCATTATGCCGCCGCGGGTTGCAAGAACAATTGCCGTATTAGCGTCAGAATCATCGTTTTTCGGCAAATTTCCATTGACACTGCGGTCGAGTTTTAGTATAATATAACAAAACAAAAGAAAAAAGGAGATTGTTATGGCTATCAGAAAGTTATTCCTGATCGACGGGATTTACGGAGCAGGCAAGACCCAACTCATTGATTTTTTGAATAAGAGTCGTGTCAATTGTAACATTGTGAAGAAATATACAACTCGTGACCAGTTGGAGGAAAATCGAAAGTTTGAACTCGAAAGTGTATCGGAAGATGAGTTTGATCGGCACCATAGATTCGCCCTCGGTCAAGAGCAGGAAAATCAGGATGGAAAACGGTTTTATTGGTACAAATATAGAAAATCAGATTCTTCTCCTTGCGGATACTTGCGATATGGTGTATATAGACACGAAATATTGGATTCGATTATGAAATATGAAAATTCTTTCCTGATCGTTAGAAGCGTCGAGTTGATAAAAAAACTTGTTGAGGACTTTGGTGATGTGGCATTGGTTATTCCGGTATTTGTACATACAGATATCGGAGTGGACATAGATAAGATGCACAAAGCCGGCAAGAACAACGAAGAAATTGAAGTTCGACTGAAAGAAATCGAAGAGACCTGGGACGATTACAAAGCGAACGGCTCTGGGGTCGATACACCTTATAAATGGATAATAAATAACGATATGGATTTATCATATTTTAACGGCAGAATATCTGCACTAATTGAGCGATACGATAAAAAACGCGAGCGAGAGGACATGTTGTACATTAAATCGCATGAACGGTACCATCTGGGCGAATTGTTCGGAACTCCAAATAAATCGCTCCTTGAAAAGAAGTTGGAAACTTATCCGTTTGAAAAAAATGTATTTCTGATGATGTATTATGGCGGCGAAAAGGATACGCTTCAATATGCCAGTCAAAAGCAAAAATTCGACTTCATCAAAGATGAACTTGAAAGAGCTGGGTATAATTGCGTTCGCGCAGACGAACCAGAGTGGGATATTACAGGTGATATTACAAATCCTCTAATGGCGTTGATGTGTTGCAAATATGGCATCGCGCTATTTGACGAAGTTGGGAAATATAATAATAACGTAATTTTTGAATTGAGCAGAATGTTGAATCAGCGAAAAGAAACGCTGATTCTAAAGCACAGATCGCTTGAGGCAATTCCCTTTGACATAATGCAGGAGTTGTACACACCATATACAAATGAGATGGAATGGAAAAATATCATTGACACGTGGATAAACAAGTTGCCACGAATCCCCAGTTAACGAATATTCGTTAAAACTACCGTAACATAAGACAAGCTGTATTATAAATCAACTTTGATTGGATTGCTTCGCGCAGATCACAATGACCGGTATACCCCTTTCAAGTCATTGTGAGCATAGCGAAGCAATTCATATTCCGTCAACAAACCGCGTCTGTTCAAAAAGCTCATCAAAAATCCCCTCAAATTTCTTAAAATTTATCTTGCAATTCTCCGCGTACTCTGCTATAATATTTTGGCATGACACACGGGATCGGATTTCGCGTATGTTGCGGTGCGGCTGTTTAAGTTTGCGCCGTTTGCGCGGGAGTTGAGGATTTCGGAGGATCAAAAACTAAAAAACAAGGAGAAACAATGGCTATCATTTCCATGAAACAGCTGCTCGAATCGGGCGTCCACTTCGGACACCAGACGCGCCGCTGGAACCCCAAAATGGCGAACTACATCTACATGGAGCGCAACGGCATCCACATCATCGACCTGCAAAAGACCGTCCGCAAGCTCGAAGAGGCGTACAATTACGTGCGCGACATCGCGGAGAACGACGGCACGGTGCTGTTCGTCGGCACGAAAAAGCAGGCGCAGGACTCTGTGCGCGAGGAATCGGAGCGCGTGGGCATGTTCTACGTCAACGCGCGGTGGCTCGGCGGAATGCTCACGAACTTTAAGACGATGCGCACGCGTATCGACCGTCTCGCGCAGCTTCGCAAGATGAGCGAGGACGGCACGTTCGACATGCTGCCGAAAAAAGAGGTGCTGAAACTGTCGGGCGAGATCGCAAAGCTCGAAAAGTACCTCGGCGGCGTGAAAAACATGAAGAAACTTCCGACCGCGCTGTTCATCGTCGACCCGCACAAGGAGCGCAACGCCGTTCTCGAAGCGCGCAAGATGCACATTCCGATCATCGCGATCGTCGATACGAACTGCGACCCCGATGAGATCGACTACGTGATCCCCGGCAACGACGACGCGATCCGCGCGATCCGTCTCATCTCGTCCGCGATGGCGAGTGCGGTGCTCGAGGGACGGCAGGGCGAGGATGTCGCGGTTGAAGCACCCGCGGAACCCGCCGAGAAGTACGAAGCACCCGTGACCGAGGTCGTAGCCGAGGTTGCGGAACCCGCCGCCGAAACGGGCGCGGAATAAAATAGGCGCGTTCCCTGTTCCAAGCCGCCCTCACAGAGGGAGGTGCCGTCCGCAGACGGCGGAGGGAGGTTTCGCGTCAACCGACTTGCATCAATTTCAGGGGGATTCTTCGCTTCGCTCAGAATGACAGAGTTGGGTATAACACCCACAATGACAGCGATAATCGCGCACCCCAAATTTCAAATATTAAGGAGATTCACATATGGCATTCACCGCCACAGACGTAAAGAACCTGCGCGAGATCACGGGCGTGGGCATGATGGACTGCAAAAAGGCACTCGAAGCGACAGACGGCGACATCGACAAGGCCGTTGACTGGTTGCGCGAGAAAGGTCTCGCCGCCGCGCAGAAGAAAGCGGGGCGCGTCGCCGCCGAGGGGATCGCGTACGCGGACGTGTACGACGGCGTGGGCGTCGTCGTCGAGGTCAACGCGGAGACCGATTTTGTCGCGCGCAACGACAAATTCGTCGATTTCGTACATGGCGTCGCCGAAGCGGTCGCGAAACACGCGCCGAGCGACGTTGACGCGCTGCTCGAACTGCCGTACCGCGACAGCGGACGCACCGTGCGCGAGCAGCAGCAGGAGATGGTTCTCGTCATCGGCGAGAACATCAGCACGCGCCGTTTCGCGCGGTACGACACGGGACTGAACGTCCCGTATGTCCACGCGGGCGGCAAGATCGGCGTTCTCGTGAACATCACGGTCGAGGGTGTCGCAAACGAGGCGGCAGTCGTCGAACTCGGCAAAGACGTTGCGATGCAGATCGCGGCGATGCGCCCGACGTACCTCGACACCAGTTCCGTTGACGCGACGGAGATCGAAAAAGAGCGCGCGATTCAGCTCGGACTCGCGCTCGAAGAGGGTCGCGAGAAGAAGCTCCCCGAGGAGAAGAACCTCGAGATCGCGCAGAAAAAGGTCGAGGGTCGCCTGAACAAGTTCTACGAGGACATCTGCCTGCTGAACCAGCCGTTCGTCAAGGAGAACAAGGTCTCCGTAGGCAAGCACGTGCAGCAGGTCGCAAAGGACCTCGGCGGCAAGATCGCAATCACGGCGTTCACACGCTTTGAAAAAGGCGAGGGCATCGAGAAAAAGCAGGAGAATTTCGCGGAAGAAATCGCGAAACTGACGGGAAATTAGGCAGTTAACAATTAACAGTTAACAATTGAGACGGGGGTTGCGGTATTGCCGCAGCCCCCGTTTTTTGTTCTACTCTGTTAGCGGCACCGCACGCTATACACATGGCACAACATTTACTTTTTTGCAAACACAACCCCCGTCATTGCGAGCGCACGAAGCAATCCGGAACTCCGTTTCTCCGTCCAACCCCGTGAATTACGGGGGCAGGACGTGGGTTGCGGGGACTGGATTGCGTCGCGCGGCTCGCAATGACGAGTGAAAAAGTAAATGCGGTAGCCGTGCCCCCCTTGTGCGTTCCCTTAACAACATCAAAAAAGTCTGCAATACTAATCATAAAAGGAACTCCCGATGCGGGAGAATCGGCTTGTGCCGTAGCCACGTGGCTTTGTGCCAACCGGGAGTTTCTTTTTATTCTTCCGCTTATTGAATGCCGTGCGCATTTAGCTTAGAACTTCCGCAATTCTGCCGTGACGCAGAGCAATACTCAGCGCGGGGCGGTTGACAACGCGAACGGAGGGTTGCGGCACAAACCGCAACCCCCGTCTTTTGCTATATTATGCTGTTGAAATACTCAATCGTCACTTGCAGTTGCTTTTTCAAAATCTCTTGCCATAAATGCCCTGTAATCTCGCCCGTACCCATCGAAACTTTTGTGTATTTAATGGTGCCGTCGGGCATTTGTTTTCGATAATAATAGTGATCCGTCTGTTTGTAGAGTTCCCAACCGTCCCTGTCGCAAAAACGCTTCAAATCTCTGTTGCTCGGCATTCAAGCATTTCTCCTATCATCTCGCAGTCGCCTGTGATGAGTGCTTTTAAGACGTACGGGATATGCGGTTTTCTGTTCGGCGCGGACGACCAGTAATTAAATTCGCCGTAGTAATCCTCGGCATAGTCGAGAATACTTTTCGCGAGTTTCAGCCGCGCGGACTTTTCGTCGGTGCCGTTCTCAACAAGATCAATTTCGTTCAGCGACAGCGTGACGCTGCCGTCGTCCTCAATAAATTGTTCGGCAGTGAACTTGTAGGCGGACAGCAGATTCGCTATAAGCTCAATATCCGATAAAAGCATATAATCATGCGTGCGCTTTATAAATTTTGGTTTGTCGCGAATGACGGAATCCACCACGGTACTCCAATCCCTACGCACCTCTGTCGCATTAATCGTGAACATATCATTCACCTCCCAACACCTCCATTATAGCACATTACGTACACTATGTCAACAGTGTACGTAATATTTTATGTGCGCGTCCCGTCAATTATTCGTTGCCAAGCTCCCGTAAATGTGATAAAATAGCAGAAAAACTCAAAGGAGAACATCATGCCAATTGAAACCATCAAAATCGCGGACGGCGCGTACCGTTTTGAGCAGGGCGGCGTGCGGTCAACGCTGATCGTCGGCACCGAACGCGCGGTGCTGGTCGACACGGGGTTCGGCAATCAGGGCAGCTTGCGCGCCGAGGTCGAAAAGGTCACGCAACTGCCCGTAACCCTTGTGATCTCTCATGCGGACGGCGATCACACGGGCGGCAATGCAGAGTTCGATGTTGCGCACATGCATCCCGCCGAGTTTGCGCACTACCGCACGTCGAACAAGGACGGCGCGGTATCACCGCTGCGCGACGGCGACGTGTTCAACCTCGGCGGGCGGCGGCTCGAAGTTATCCTGATCCCGGGTCACACGCCGGGTTCGATTGCGCTGCTCGACAGCGAGAATCGCGTGCTTATCTCGGGCGACAGCGTGTGTCTCGGTCCGATATTTATGTTCGGCGAGTGGCGCAGTCTTGAGGCGTTCAAGTACAGCATGGATAAACTCTCGGCTCGCGCGGGCGAGTTCGACACGATCTACACGTCGCACGGCGAGTTCCCCGCGACGGTCGAGCAACTCGGCAAACAGATCGTTGCAGCGGACAAACTGCTGCGCGGCGAACTCGAGGCAGAGGGCGGCGGCTTCATTCCGGGCGTGAGCACGTACATGTACGACGGCGCGGGATTCTATTATTAACGGGAACAGGACGGGGGTTGCGGCGTTGCCGTGACCCCCGTCCTGTTCGTTGTAAACCGTCATTCAGAGCGAATAACGGCGGGCGATTGGTAATCGCCCCTACATACGCGCCACCGTAACTCCCGTCCAACCCCCGAAATTGTTAATTGTTAACTGTTAATTGTTAATTGCAAGCGCGCCGCATATTTCGCCGCACCGTGCCGCATACTATCTCCACTATACCATAATTTGGAGGTTCCGTATGCGCAATTATCCCGACACGTTGCTCGATCCCGCGCGCGTAGCCGTCGCTATCATCGACCACCAGCCGCAGATGTACTTCGGCGTGAGTTCGACCGAGCGGTGCGCGATTATGAACAACACCGCGATGCTCATGCAAGCGGCGAAAATCTGGAACGTGCCGTGTATACTCACGACCGTCGCCGCGAACACGTTCTCAGGCAACATGATTTCCGAGCTGACCGACATTTATCCCGCCGTCACGCCGATCGACCGCACGTCGATCAACGCGTGGGAGGACAACAACTTTCGACGCGCCGTCGAGGGTACGGGCAAGCGCGAGATCATTCTCGCGGGGCTGTGGACCGAGGCGTGCGTCACGTTTCCCGCGCTCACGATGCGGCACGACGGCTACAAAGTTTACGTCTGCACCGACGCGTCGGGCGGCGCGAGCAAACAGGCGCACTCCGCCGCGCTGTCACGCATGGCGCAGGCGGGCGTGATACCCGTGACGGCGCAACAGGTGCTGCTCGAATTTCAGCGCGATTGGAACAACAAGGACACGTACCAAAAGGTCATGGACGCGGTCAAGCAGTACGGCGGCGCGTACGGTCTCGGTGTCGAGTACAGCGAGACATGGGCAGGCGCAAAACAGGCGAATTGAGAGGTTAGATGTTAGAGGTTAGAGGTTAGAGGCAAGAGCGGGGGGTTGGACATGAATCCCCGCTCTGACATCTAACATCCAACCTCTAACCTCTCCGAAAATGCTTATTCCCGAACAGTCCTAAGAACCTGCGCACCGCGCGCGGCGGCATTATGACGTACACTTTCACGGCATCACCTCCAACAGCGACGCTTCATCATCGAGTGTCCGACCAGAATCATGGCGATCGCGACGGCGAACAGCCAGCACGTCGCAGGAAGCACCACGACAGCCAACAACGCGATGCCCGCCCACATCAGAACAGCACCGCCGCGGCACCGAATTTGTTTCAGCATAACTACCCGCCTTTCGTAAGCGTTTACGCCAGTGTATGCGGCGGGTGAGGGGGTTGTGCGGGGGGGTGATGACGCTTACGGATTGGTTGTGAACGCGAGTCTGTTGTAGGGGCGGGGTCAACCCGCCTTTTTTAGATGTTAGAGGTCAGCGCGTGAGTTTGCCGTAGGGGCGGGGTCAACCCGCCCCTACAACAACGCGAATCCATATTCTGGTGCTGCCGTGTTCTAATCGCGGTTTATCCCCACCACAAAATCTCACTTCAACCGCAGTGCGATGCCACACACCAACTCGTACACCTCGTCAAACGTCGCTGCGAGCGCGATGTTCAGCCGTCCGAGGAGGTCGACGTACCGCAGTGTCGAAGCGTCGTAATCGCCGTCGTCGGAGCCGACATCGTTCGTCACGACGATGAGATCGCCGCATTTCGCACTCAGCGCGTCGATGTCGCGCAATATCTTGTCGTACACGTCACGCTCGTTGCCCAGTTCGTCGAACATCTCGTTAGCGGACAGGTTGCACATACATTCGAGCAGCACGGACGCGCCGCGCGGCAACTCCGTCCCGCCCACGTCGCGGTAACGCTCGACGGACTCAAAGCCCTTGCCGCGCCGCAACTCGATGTGTCGCGCAATCTTCGCGTCGGCACCGTCGCCGTACGGGATCATCGTCGCGATATACACGCGCGGGGCGGGCAGTTCGGCAAGCCGCGCCTCGGCATACGTGCTCTTGCCGTTAGCTGACCCGCCTGTCAATAAAATACGCATAAAATCACCAAAAAAAGAGATTAGAGGTTAGATGTGAGAGGTTAGAGGTTAGAGCGGGGGGACGATGGACGTTTGGACGGGAACAGGACGAGGGACAAACCCCCGCCGCTTGCGAGCGGCACCCCCTTTCCGAAAGGGGGCGGGGTTGGACGAGGATTGCGGGGACGCGTGGTAGCGTTGGATAACGGGTCGTAGGGGCGAGTACCAATCGCCCGCCCCTCGTCCAACGTCCCTCGTCTCTCGTCCAACGTCCATCGTCCTTGCCCCCTTTCGGAAAGGGGGTGCCGTCCGCAGACGGCGGGGGTTTGTCCCCTTTCCGAAAGGGGGCGGGGGCAAAAGACGTTTGGACGAGGGGACGGTCGGACTCCCTCCGCCGCCTGCGGCGGCACCTCCCTCTGAGAGGGAGGCTCTGACGTACGCCGCGTTCCAAGTCTCCCTCATAGAGGGGGATGTCACGAAGTGACAGGGGGAGACCCCGTAACCCCCGTCCAACCCCCGTCAACTGTTAACTGTTAACTGTCGCCGTCGTCCCATTGTCCGAGCATATCCCGCATCCATGCGAACACGTCCATCGCGTATACTCGCTCTAAATTCTCGCGTGAGAACACGTCACGCGGCACCCCTGACGCTACGAGCTTGCCTCGGTCGAGCAGGAGCGCGTGGGTGCCGTATGCGCGGGCGAGCGACAGGTCGTGGACGACGGAGACGACGGCGCGATTCGGCGTTTTCAGCCACTCGGAGATCAGCGCGAAAATCTGCTTCTGGTACACGAGGTCGAGGTGGTTCGTCGGCTCATCGAGCACGAGCACGGACGGGTTCTGCGCAAACAGCTGCGCGAGGAACGTGCGCTGCAACTCGCCGCCCGACAGCGTCAGTACCGACTGGTTGAGCATCGGGCGCAGCCCGCACATCTCAATCGCCGCATCGACCGCCGCCGCGTCGCCGCCGTCGTCGCGCGAGAACACGCGGCGCGTGTGCGAATAACGCCCGAGCCGCACGACCTCCTCCACCGAGAACGCGTAGCCGACGTTGTGGCTCTGCGACAGCACACCGACGCGACGCGCGAGGTCGCGCGGTCTGATTTTGACGATATTCTCGCCGCACACGCGCACGTTGCCCGTGTACGGTGCCTGACTCATAATCGCGTTCACGATGGTGGACTTGCCCGCGCCGTTCGGACCCGCTATCATGAGCCATTGCCCCTCGTCGACCGAGAACGACACGTCGTCGAGTATCGTCATCGCGCCGTATTTCACCGTGAGGTCACGTATTTCAAGCAGCATTACCGCGACCCCTTTCGCGATTTGTAGAAGATGTACACGAACAACACCGCGCCGACGAGACTTGTGACGACGCCTATCGGCAACTCGCGCGGCGACAGCACCGTGCGCGACGCGAGGTCGGACAGCATGAGAAACGCTGCACCCGCGACGCACGACGCGGGCATGAGCTTGCGGTGGTTCGGACCGACGACCATGCGCGTCATGTGCGGCGTGACAAGCCCGACGAACGCGATTGTGCCGCCGACCGACACCGCCACGCCGACGAGCGCGGACACGCAGATCAGCACCGTGAGCTTCACGCGGCGCACGTTCACGCCGACGCTACGCGCGTTGTCCTCCCCGACCGCAAACGCGTTCAGCTCGCGCCCGTGCGCCAGTAAAATACCGCCGAATATCAGGAGCGACACGAGCAGCAACAGCACATCGGAGTAGCGTTTGCCCGACATGCTGCCCATCGTCCAGAACATGATGCCGCGCGTGTGTTCGCCCGAAAACGTCACGAGAATCGAGATGACGCTGTTCATGAACATCGAAAAAATCACACCTACGAGGATAATCGTGTTCGTGGACAGCGACCCGTCGAGCTTGTACGCGAGCGTCATGATGATGAGCAGCGCGAGGAACGCGCCGCCCGCCGACAGAATCGTCGTCCCCGCGAACGGAATCCCCGGTATCGTGAATCCGATGACAATCGCGACGACCGCGCCGAGACTCGCGCCCGACGACACGCCGAGCGTGGACCCGTCCGCGAGCGGATTTTTAAGCAGCCCCTGCATCGCGCACCCCGCGAGCGCAAGTACCGCGCCCGATAACCCCGCGCTCAACGCCCTCGGCACGCGCACGGTGTTCACAATCGTCGCGGCGAGACCCGTCGGCGCGTCGAATTTCGGGAAAATCGCATGGCGAAGCCCGCCCAGCATCGCGGATATCGAATCCGAGAGCGGGACGGGTACGCTGCCGAGACACGTACTCAGCAGGAACGCCGCCAGCGCGGCGAGGGCGAACAGGACGTACGCGAATACGCCGAACCCCTCGCCGCGCCGAGCGGTGAGATTTAATTTTTGCTTATTTCGCAAGCCTTAGTGCGTCGCGACGAAGTCGGCGAGTATACGCGCGCCCTCCGCGAGACGCGGTGCGGGGCGAATCAGTTCGTTGTTGCCGACGAGGATAATCGCGCCGTTTTTCACCGCTGTCACGTTCTGCCACGCCGCGCGGGACAGTATCTCCTCAACGGGACCGTCCGCGTAGCTGTAAATGTCGAGCGAGATGATGTAGTCGGGGTTGCGGTCGAGCACCTGTTCTTCGCTGATCTCGACCCACGCGCCCGTGGTGTCGTTGAAGATGTTCGTAAGCCCGAGCATGTCGGCGATCTCGTCCACGAACGAACCCTTGCCGCTCGTCCACAGATACGGCAGCGCGCTGACCTCGAAGTACACGGTCTTGCCCTCGCCGACCTTGTTCTCCGCGATTTGCGCGAACGCGGCTTTCATGCCGTCGATAATGGCGGTCGCCTCCGCGGTTTTGTCAAGCACCTTGCCGATGATCTCGATTGACTCGTAGGTCTCGGCGATGTTCGTCGCGGTGGATACGACGGCCTTGATGCCCGCCTCCTCAAGCTGCTGAATCTGCTCCAACGACTGATCCATCGTTCCGCAGAAGACAACCTGAGGATTGAGCGCGATGATCTGTTCGAGATTCGTCTCGCTGCCCGAGTTGACCGCGGTCACGTCGAAAATCTCGACGGGCCAGTCACAGTACGCGCCGCGCCCGACGACCAAATCGCCAGCTCCGAGCGCGTAGACGATCTCAGCGTCGGCGGCGGTCAGCACGATGGCACGCGTGACAGGTTCGTCGATAGTGACGGTGCGCCCCGTCTGGTCGGTGATGGTCAGCGGGTACGCCGACGCAGGTGTCTCATCGGGCGAGGGCGATGTGTCGGCGGGTGCCGTCGGCGAGGGCGATGTCGCGGGGTCGGTCGTCGATTTGTTACACGCCGCGAGCGCGAATACGAGGACAAGCGCGAGCAGCAACGCGAATATTCTGCGTGTTTTCATGTTTTCCCCTTCGTTTTTGTCGTTTTGTGCGCAAAAGCACACTTCACGCGCAATTATACCCGCGTTCGCCGCACGTGTCAATGAAGAATCTACCAAGGTTTTGTGGTCGATTTTACAATTTTGATGCTTTGGATATGAAAATCAGGACGAGGGCTACACGGGGAGGGGACAAACCCCCGCCGTCTGCGGACGGCACCCCCTTTGCGAAAGGGGGCAGGGGTTGGGCGGGGTTGCGGCGGCTAATCGCGGTTCTCTGCCTCGTCCGTCGGTTCCTCCATGTCTTCTACATATTCGTCCTCGCCGCGTTGCTGTGCGGCTATCAGCAAATCTATTGCGTCCGCAACTTTTGCCGCGAGTTCGTAGTACATTTTCTCAAAATCAGGCTTATGACTGTTCATTTTCGTCTCCCTATATTACATTAGGACTAATACGGGTTCCATTATACGCGCATATCGGCATATAGTCAAGATAAAATAGGACTTGTTTGAGTTCGTTTATCTTGATGAAATGTGCGGTGATTCTATGACTGAGCAGAAAATTAAGAGCGACAAATCCACGGCAATCGGCGCGAATATCCGCTCCATACGCAAGGCGCGCGGCATAGGGCAGACGCAACTCGTCTGCCAACTGCAACTTGTCGGCGTGGATATTACGCGCGAGACCCTCGTGAAAATCGAGCGCGGTATTCAGCATATCTACGCAAGACAACTGCGAGCAATACGCGACGCGCTCGAAACCACGTACGACGAGCTGCTGAAACCAAACGAGAATTAATCCGGTGAGGTGTACCTATGGACGCTTGTGAAGCCGTAAGATTGCGGCTTATCGCGCTCTGCCTTGAAAGAAAGTGGTCATTTAACGCGTTGGCGCACATCTCGGGTGTTCACCCGTCAACGGTAAAGGGCATCATAGGCGGGGCGAGCAAAAATCCCGGCATCGTGACAATAAAAAAGCTCTGCGACGGGCTGGGTATAACCCTCGCGGAGTTCTTCGACACCGACGTCTTTCGCACGTTAGAGCAGGAGATTCGGTGATGCAAACCGTAGTGGGGCGGGGTGTGTAGGGGACGCCGCCCTCGGCGTCCCGCGTCTCGGTTGTGCATCATTCGGGACGGGACGCCGAGGGCGGCGGTTCCTACGAGGTTTGCGCATCGCGGCTTGAAAACGCAACGTGTCGCGGGCGTAGGGGCGGTCATCGGCCGCCCGTGGAACCGTTGCGCATTTGTCAGACGGGCGACCAATGGTCGCCCCTACGCAAGACCGAACGCCTGACCTTTGCGCAAATGCGTCTACCCCCTCGCGAACATGTCGAACGCGCGCACCCGTTCAAGCGTCTCCACCTGCGCTCGTACCTATTATTGGTAACATATTCGCAAAAATAATCATCAAAGCGGATTATATACATTCTGAACAATCCGTGATAACATATAAAGGAATTTGTCAATTCTTGTTTTCAGTAAGAGGAACGCATATGAAAAAGCTATTTACAACCGCTCTCTGTCTGTTGCTCGCTCTCTCGCTTTTTGCGTGCAAATCGACACCGTCGGCGGTCGGTCTCAGCGCGGCGCAGCTCCGCGCGCTCGCCGAAGAGGAGGTGCAATATGCGGGTACGACAGGTACGATGTACGACATCTACCGCTTTAACAGCCTTCAAGACATTGCGATTTTCGACGAAACCGCGCTGATTATATACGCCGAGGTGGTGAACGCCGAAGTCATCGGGGATTTCAGCGAGCGTGGTATTTCTACCGACAATTATCCACGCGCGAGAACAACGGTGAGCACGATTGCGAGCATGAAGGGCGGTGCCGCCGTCGGAGACACGTTTGTGATCAACGAATGGAGCGGTGACGAATACGTGTTCGGCGGCATTCCCTTTATGACCGTGGGGAATCGGTATATCCTATTCCTGTCTCAGGATTTTGACGGGCTGCGCGGCATCATCGGCGCGTTCGGGCGTTTCATCGAAAAACAGGGCTATATGTTCCAACAGACAGCGGAGGAATGGCGAATCCCGACATATTCACCGCTGACCACAGAACAGTTCATCGCACAAGTCTCGACGTACGTCAATTAAACACAAAAACGGGGGGCAGTCGACGACTGCCCCCTGTGTTCACCTGCCCCCGTTAACCCTCCGCGTACTCCTCGTCCCTCACGCCGTTGCTGAAATACTCGTGTATCGCCGCGTCGAACCGCAGCGTCTCGACGCTCGGCAGCAGCTCGGCGGTGAAATCTTCGGACTGCGCTCTTGCGGGAACCCACATCGCGTCGTGGTGCAGCGCGCCCGCGAGCGGCACGATCAGCACCTTGCCGAGTACGACGAACGCGACTTCGAGACTGCCGTCCTCGCGCGGCGCGGCGTTCTCAAACTGGTGCAACCCCTCAAAATGCAGCCGCAACGCGACGCGTCCGTGACCCGCGACGCGCAACAGGTCGGGGCGGTCAAATCGGAACACGACCTCGCCGAGACGCGTCGTGAGCGTCAGAACACCGTCCGCGATTGCGATATCGGGCGTGACGCGCTTGTTGTCGACCGCGAGCGTCAGCCGCGCGATGTGGTGCCGTTCGAGTTCGGGGTACTCCGAGTTGCGGATCGCGAGGTACAGTTCGCCCGCGTCGTCGAATATCGCGAGACGGGAGTCGGGTATGTCAAATGTCATGTGAAACCTCCGCATAAAAATAGAGCAATACCGTGGCAAGCCACCATACCGCTCCGCAAAAACGATTTAACGTTTTTTCTATGTGTCTATACTATACGCTTCTTTGAACCATTTGTCAACAACTTTTTTCAAAAAATCAAACGTGGAACAAATTAACGTATTATTTTTATAATAATCATAATTGCGAAACATTCTTTTTGACACTAATTCCTGCAATTCTTTCGCCCTCTGCGTGTGGACGCCATCGCTGCTTACAACTTGTTCGTGGAAATAAAGCAAAGTAACAATTTGCTGTGTGGGAATCTTTTGCATCATGCCTTGCCGTACCTGTTTCGATATTCCCGCTTTTGACAACGCATCACTGATGCGGTAATTTGCTTTCTTAGTAGCATCTTCTTCCGCAACATCTCGGGTTGCCACCCTACTCCTGTGCAAATCATTTATAATGCAATTGTTATGAGCGGACGCATTGCGCAGATCTTTTACCGATTTCAGCAAGTAGTGGTCATCACCGAGCTTTTTATTATTAAACCGATCAGCGCAAAATTTATACAGCGCAATTAGCCAACCGAATGATACTATTTCAAGAAAAACCCATACAGGATATTTGCTGTCATACTTACTGAACATCTCACCACAGTAAACACTATCTTTGTTTCTTCCTGTCTCTCCCCACAGTCTGTCCTTATCACGCTCGCTGAGGCTGTTGAAGAAATCCTCGACAATTGTGTACCCATCTTCCCCCGCATCTTCTATCGCGTGGAGCAATTTTATCTTTGCAAAGTGTTCCACATCAAGTGCCATATGTAAAAGCACATATCGCAACCGCATGTCAATAATCGCCAAGTCTTGAAGTTGCGCAAAGTCTAAATTAATATACTCTCCATCTTGCGCGCCTCCATTATACTGTGGAAAGTTTTTTCTGTATGCGCGCAATTTGAAGTAGTTATTGTTGTCTTTGAGATAGTTGGTGGCGTCCTCTTTTGAGATCAGTTCAAACTTTACGCCCTTTTGCGCAAGGTGTTCAATCTGCTCGGAAACACTCAGTATCGGCTTTTGTGAGTTTGGCAATGCTCTCTTCTCCTACATTTTTTTGATATAATTTTACCAGATTCAAACGGACAAGTCAACACACGTATTTTCATTTTCTGAAACCTCCGTAAAATACGCCTGCCACGTCAAAATCGCGCCCTAAATCACCCTTTTGCCTGAATCAGAAACACGTCGTTCCAGCCCGAAGCGTCAATTATCGCCTCGTGCAGTATGCCGCCGCTCTTGTACTCCATCAGCAGCGCGCCGAACGATATGACCGCGACATCGCCGCGCAGGAACGTCGTCGTCCCCGCGTTATAGCTGCCGTCCGTCAGCCCGATCACGTCCGACAATTCCCACGATTTATCCCACGCAAAATCGCGGTCGGACGAGTAGCCGAGCGCGCGGAGGACGAGCGTTATGTACTGCGCCGCCGTCACCGAGCTCTCGCCGCTGAACGTGGTATCGCCCGTGCCGTTCGTCAAACCGTGCGTGTACGCGTAGCCGATGTACGGTTCCGCCCACTCCGCGACGTCGGTGAACGGTGTCGTCCACGCCCCCGCCAACGCTTCCGTCTCCTTGCCGAGCAGGCGGACGAGCATCGTCACGGCTTCCGCCCTCGTCGGGGCGCGATCCAGCGCGAAATTCGGCGTTCCGTTCGCGTTTTCGCCGACACCGTTGAACAGCCCGAGCGAGTTGAGCTTGTACGCCGCCTCGGTCGGGTAGATGGCGAGCTTGTGCGCGAAGCTGTACACCTCGCGCGGCAGTCCGTCGCCGTCGCCCGACGCGCCGTTCGGCTGATACGACAGGGCGTTGATCATATAGTCGCGCTGCTGCGTCTCCACCTCGAACTCTTCGAGATGGTAGTATACCGACTGACCGTAGTCGTACTTGTCATACGCCTCGTGCAGTCCGATGGGGTTGTAACCCTCGTTCCACGCCTTCGCGTCAAGGCAGTGGATCGTCTCGTGCAGATACGACGCCGCCTGCGGCGCGGTCTGCATCTCGGCGTACGCAACGCCTTTGTACCACATGCCGCCGAGACCGCCCCACCCGTCGGCTATCCTCCCGATCGGTGCCGAGACGAAAATCTGCTGATAATCACCGCGCGCGAGATACACGTCCAGTATGTCGGCGATATCGTAAGCGTCGATGTGGTAGCCCGCACCCTGACGACCTACAATGCGTTCCGCCGCAAGCGGTTCGTCGATGAGCACCGTGTCGAACACCGAGGTCACGCACAGCCCGTCGGTCGTGTACTGCATCAGCGGCTTGAACACATCGGCGACATCGAGCTTTTTCTGCAAATCCTGCTGCGAATACGTCTCCGTCCCGCTGATTATCCGCTCGTTGAACTCGTGGTTGAGAACCGCACTCTTGAACACGATGTGCAACACGTTGAACACGTTGCTCTTGTACGTGACCACAACCGCATCTGCGGTCAGCGGAAACAACGCGAGCAAAAGCGCGAGCAGCAGACCCGCCGCCGCGACCTTTTTCGTAAATCGTCTCATATTCGATACGCTCCTCAGGCAGTTGATTCATACATGATATACCGAACAAGGCGTATTTGTCAACGTAAATGTTTATGCGGGTATTGACAAATTTGCCGCATGGTGTTATAATCAGGGTACAGAGAGGTGCTACCGATAGACGGTCAGCCCTCACTCAGCTAAGTCACGGAGAAATAGCCGAGCTTTGGGAGAAGGGCGGCTATTTCTTTTTGTCTTGTTTTCTGTTTTTCAACAGAAGCTCGACAACGCGTATGACCAGTGTTACAAGCTGGATTGCCCAGTTGAAATACTTATCCATATCGCAGCCCTCCTTTCCAGAGGGCTAAGAACCCTCTTGCTGATGTTAAACTCAGCTAAGTGGGGCATAGACCGCCTACCGTTATGGTAGCACCGAGGAAACTATAACATAATTCGATAAATTTTGCAACCCCTATTTGCGGTAGCCAATGGCTGCCGCAATAGGGGTTTGTTGCGTTTTCTCACCCTTACGAGTACACCATGTTCGTCTTTTCGTCCGCGAACTCGCGCACCCGCGCGTCGTAGGCGGCGCGCGCGGCGGTCTCGAACGGTATCGCGGCGTTTTCCGCGCCGATCAGGTTCAGCAGCTCGCGCGTGAACGGGGGATTCAGCGGCAGTAGCGGACCCTGAACGTACGTACCCATGAAGTTGCGGCGGCGCACACCCTCGTCTGTCGTCTCGGTGTTGCGTCCGACGCCGCGCACCGTCTGAAACAACGGCGTTTCGTCGCCGAACACGTCGGAAAAACGGCTGTTGAACCCCACGATGTCGGTGTCGCCGAATTTCCCGATATACAGCGAGTTGCGGCGGCGCGGACGGATACGTCTCGCGAAAATATCGAGTATTCCGAGCGCGTGTATGACGGTGCCGTCCTCGTTTTCGATGCGCTGACCGAAGATTTCGAGCGCGTTGCCCGTGGCGAGCGTCACACCGCCGTTGTCCATGCGCTCGGCGAGGGCGTCGCGGTACGGCGACAGCGCGGTGATCGCGAGTTCCTGCGCCGACTCGGTCATCGCGCCGATCAGCACGAGATCGACCGCGCGTGACGCGAACGCAGGCACGGCGCGCAACGCGGTCTCGACGATCTCCGCGTCGGGCAGCGCGAGGGCGAGGTAACGCGCGTTCATGCGGTCGCCGTACAGGTTCGCGATATCGGGGTAGAGGATTTCAATTGTCATTGTGTTCTCCGTTGTAGAGGTTAGAGGTTAGAGGTTGGAGGTTAGAACGGGGGACGTGGGACAAACCCCCGCCGTCTGCGGACGGCACCCCCTGTAAGAGGTTAGATGTTAGAGGTTGGAGGTTAGAACGGGGACGTGGGATTGGACGAGGGTTACGTGACCTCCCACCGCCGCCTTTCGGCGGCACCTCCCTCTATGAGGGCGGCTTGGACGACGCGTTCCAAAAAGCCTCCCTCTTGGAGGGAGGTGCCGACCGCAGTCGGCGGAGGGAGAGCCCCTCGTCCAAACGTCCAAACGTCCCCGCCCCCTTTCGGAAAGGGGGTGCCGCTCGCAAGCGGCGGGGGTTTGCCCCCGTCCAACGTCTCCCGTCCAAACCCCCGTCAATTGTTCATTGTTAATTGCCGTCGTCTCGCCTTTTCGTCCAACACGCGTCTCTGCATCGCGTACGCGTGGGTGATACCGTCGGTGCCGTACAATATATATACGTCGCCGCCGTCGGGCAGGTCGAGCGCGGACGGCGTATCGGCCTCGTCGTCGACGCACCGCAGCTTGTCCTCGGCGATCCCCGCGATAAGTAGGCGCAGATAGTAGTCGCGCGCGCGCGGACCCGCCGTGACGATGCGCGTGATATCGGGGCTGTTCAGGAACTCGAAATCGCAATCGTACATCCACGAGATGTTCTCGCTCCATTTTTTCGCGTCCGTGTAGTTGTTCATCATCAGCACAATCTCTTTCGCGCCAGAACGCGACGACACGTAGTCGAGCGCGCGCGAACCCGCCAGCGCGTTGCGGTCTTTTGACATCTGCATGATCACGCGCGTGCCGTTCTCCGACCTCTCGTTGTACCGCGACTCGATGATCTTCACAGCGTCCATAGCGCGCGCAATCTCGCCGAACCCGAACCCGAGTTCGCGCAACGCGGCGACAACGGTCACGACGTTGTACACGTTGAAGACGCTGTCCGACGGCAACTTGAACGCGCCCTCGCCGCCCGAATCGCGCACCGTGACGGTCATGCGCGCGAAGTCCACGTCCTCGCCCGCATAATCGTACTCGGGGGACGCGTAATCGCACTCGGGGCAGCGGCATTTGCCGATGTGGTGGTATCGGCGGTACTCGTACAAAAGTTCCGCGCCGCACTTCGGGCAGACGCGGCAGTCGTTTATGAGGTTGACGCACTCCGTCACGTCGCTCTCCATGCGCCGAATACCGAAATACGCGCGCGGCAGGTCGGGGCGCAGCGCATTCGAGATCGGGTCGTCGGCGTTCAGCAGCAGTTTCGCGCTGTCAGGTATCGCGCGCGTGAGAAAACTTATGATGAACTCGGGGTGCGCGTTGCGCATGACCGAGTCGCGGAACAGATTCGTCACGATCACGAGCTTCGGCTCGACACTCGGCAGAATTTTGGGCGAATACCGCTCGTCCACCTCGAACACGGCGACATCGTGCCGCGCTTTGTTGCCGAGCGTCGCACCCTGCGCAAGGCTCGCTGCGATACCCGCCGCTACGTTCGAGCCGAGACGGTTCGACAGCACATTTTTGCCGAGTGCGGATAACGCATCGCGGAGCAGATTCGACACGGTGGTCTTGCCGTTCGTACCCGTGACCGCGACGACCTCGGGCGGTCGCGCGGCGCGGCGCAGGAAGTCAGGGCATATTTTCAGCGCGACGGCACCTGGCAGGTACGACGCGTTCCGTCCGCACAGACGCAGGGCGAGCCGCGTGAACTTCGCGGCGAACAGGGCGATAAACAGTCTCATGAAAACCTCCAAGGTGGATTTCGGTATTATACACCTTTCAAGGCGATGTGTAAACTGTTTTGACGATTTAGGTGTGGACAAAATGCATTGACGGATTGGTTATGAGCGAACCTTTTGTAGGGGTCGGTCTTGACCGACCCGCTGCTGTGCCTTGCGGACAACGGGCGGGTCAAGACCCGCCCCTACGACTACGCGAATCCGCAATTATAGTGTCGCATATTTTCAATGCGACATGTCCACACCTTACGATTTTGTGGTGCGCACCTGTTCAACGGCGCGCCGAGGTCGTCGCGCCCTACGGCGATGCCGCGACAAAATGCGTGCAACCCAAAATTTCCGTTGCAAACGTCGGCTGAATATGATATAGTGTATACTATCCATATTTATATGTCTACGTAGGAGAATTTGATGAGCCAAGGCACCAACAATCCCCCGCCGCGTCGTTCCCCTGTCGACGGGTCGTGGCTGGTACCCCTGATATTTCTGTTTATCCCGCCGCTCACGGTCGTCGGGATTATTATACTCATCTTCAAGGTCATCGGTGCGGTCAACGCCTCCAACGCGCAGAGACGCGCGGACGACGTTGCGGACAAAAGCCCGCTTGAACGCAAGATGGACGAGATGGGCATCAACATCGACCGCAAGGGCGGCAAGGTCGATGTCGGCGGTATTCACGTCGACTTCGGCAAGGGCGACGGCAAGCGCACTTTCGAGGTCGGCGTAGGCGGTACCCGCGCCGTATTCCGCAAGGACGAGCGCACGGGCGAGAAGTCGAACCCGAGCATCACAATCAACGGCAAAGAGGTGTGGGTGGACGGTAAACGCGTAGCCGACGACGCGCAATTTGCAGGATTTTACTCCACCGCAGACGCAAATACCGCGAAAACCACCGCAAAACCCGCATCAAAACCCGCCGAGAGCAAAGCCGCGCGCAAGACCGAAGCCGCCGAGCCAAACCCCATGCAGATCGCGAAAAAGATCGGCGCGGCGTTCAACCGCATGGTCAAAAAGGTCAACAACGGCATCGCGTGGCGCGCTGTTTTCGGGTCGCTCGCGTGGATTATCGGTATTCCCCTCGCGCTGAGAGTCGGGTTCAATTTCAGCGTGTTCCCGTCTGATGTATCATTCGCATATTTCGTCAACGCGATACCGCTCGCCGTCACCGCGTTCGGCGCGGCACTCGTCGGCTCCGCGATTGCGATGTCGCCGCGAAAACGCCGTTATCGTCGGTACGCGGCGGTGATCGGCGGCAACGAGGTCATGCGCATCGCCGATATCGCGGCGGCTACGGGGTATCCCGAGCGACGCGTGCGCGACGATTTGCAGCGCATGGTGGACAGCGGCGTGTTCACGCCCGAGACCGCGTTCGTGGACAAGAAGCGCGACATTTTCGCGTACGGTCTCGACGCCGCGAAGCGTTACGCGAAAGAGGAGTACAACCGCGCGCCGAATACCCCCGCGCCCGAGCCGACGAAACGCGAGACGGCGGAGCAGGTCGACGAGTACGAGCGTATTCTCCGCGCCCTGCGCCGACTGAACGACGAGATCGAGGACATCAGCATATCGAACAAGATCGAGCGCATCGAGCGCACGGCGGCGCGCATTTTCGAGGTCGTCAAGGAGAATCCGTCGAAACTGCCGCAGATACGGCGGCTCATGAACTACTATCTGCCGACGACGATGAAACTCCTGCAATCGTACGCGAAATTCGAGAAACAGGGCGTGAGCGGCGAGAACGTCGAGACTTCAAAGGCGGACATCGACCGCGTACTCGGCACCGTCGCGGGCGCGTTCGAGCGTCAACTCGACCAACTGTACGCGTCCGACGCGCTCGACATCGCCGCCGACATCTCCGTGCTCGAAAACATGATGGCGCGCGACGGTCTGAGCGGCACATCGGCATTCGGCGGTGTAGCGCAGGCGATAGCCGAGGTGGAGACAATTGACAGTTGACAGTTGACAATTAGGACGGGGGTTGGGCGGTGCTTATGTAGGGGCGATTATTAATCGCCCGTGGTATATGTTGTGAACGAACGGGCGATTGATAATCGCCCCTACACGCAAAACCGAAACACATATGAGCGCGCCAAGACCCTGACAACCGCCAACGTGCGGCAGTGAAACGAGCCACACAGTGTGTTGACGCGGCGCGATTGCTAACCGCTACAAAACCGAAAGGACACGACATGAAAAAACTGCTGACACTCATCGCCGCGATTGCGATTGCCGTCACGTTTGCGTCGCCCGCGTCTGCGGTGACACTGCCGACACCGTTACCGCCGTTGCCGCCGCCGCCCGACGCGGTGAACGTGACGGTGATACTGCCGTACTCGGACGGCGCGGTGGTGACGCTGACGGACGTGCTGCCCGTGTATTTGAACGAGTATGCGGTGGATCCCGCGGCCTACCAGTGCGTACTCTTTTTCCTGCCGTCCGCGACTGTGACGTTCGCCGAGGAATATTCGACTAACGACGAAATCATAGGAGCCGCAACGTATTACGCCGAGGTAACGTATCCGATTTCGGTGTTTTTCAGCCAGCCGTTGGCATATCGTTCCGACATGTTATTCCTGTTTGCCGAGTTGACCGAACTCAGTTGGAACGGCTACGGCAGACGCGCGACGCAGAGCATCTACGACATCGCCGTGGATTCGTACAACCCGCCGCCGCCGACGACCTACGTGTCGCCGAAACCGCCGCCGACGGAGTTCATTGACATCACAGTCGCGTTGCCCAAAATGAACGCCGTCGCGACGCTGCACAACGTGTCGCCCGTGTACTATTTGATGCAACAACTGACGCAACAACTGACGCTTTTCGTCGTCTCGGAGAGCGGCGCGACGATCACGTTTGAGGAAGACGCACGGTTTTTCGACAACACAGCGGGGAAATGGATGTCGTTCACCGCGGGGCGGGCGTACAGCCTGTACGACAGTACCGTCCCCGAGTTCGGGCAGTGGGGCGTTACCACAACCGACACGGGAGCCGCAGACCCGAGATGGCACGGCATTATTGTGTACGCTGAGGGCAGTATGGCGCACACCTCGTTCTATCAACAATTCCTGACCGTGCCGTACTACACCGCCGCCGATATTCACGACATTGAGTACATCTTGCCGCCTTTGCCGTCTCCGCCGCCCACGCCAACGCCGTCGCCCACGGCGCAGCCCGACGACGACGCGGCGGCTCCGCGCGGTATCACGCTCTACATAGTCATCGGCATTACCGTCGTCGCGGTGATCGCCGTCGTGGTCATTGCCGCCGCCGCAACGTCCAAAAAACGCCGCCGTGACGGCGAGGACGCGTAAACCTGCAAAAAACCCGAAAGGATTATAATATGAAAAAACTGCTGACACTCATCGCCGCGATCGCGCTTATCGCCGCGCTCGTGTTCCCCGCCGCCGCCATCTATACGACGCAGGGCGCGCCGACAGAACCGCCCGACGCGGTGCGTATCACCGTCGTAATCCCGTACAGCGACGGCGTAATCGCGACGTTCGACGGCGTGTTGCCGATTTACGCCGACTACGAACACGATTACGGTTACGACCAGTGCAACTTCCTGTTCCTGCCGACCGCTACGATAACATTCCTTCAAGATACGACGCTGCACGAGCTTTATAACGGCGAGACCACCACGTTCGTCGCGAATGTGGCGTATCCGTTCTCGACGTTCACCGTTTACGGTGAATATTGCTGGGATTTCGACGGTCGGTATGTCGATCTGATCGAGCTGAACGACGACACATGGTATGAATACGCCCCGACGCTGACGCGCGACATCAGCGAACTCGACTACCGCACATACGTGCCGCCCACGCCGAAGCCAACACCCGAACCGCTCAGCTATACCGACATCACGGTCACGCTGCCCGCGCTCGGTGTCGTCGCGACAATAACGGACGTGTCGACCGTCTACTACGATGTGAGTGACTCGTATGCGGCAGGCTCGGTGTTCATCGTCACGCTGAGCAGTAAGATCACGTTCGAGGAGGACGGCAGCTTTTACGACCCCTCAAACGAGGTGTGGAACTCGTTCACCGCAGGTCGCGCGTACAAGCTCCTCTCGTCCTACGACGATATATGGGCGTTTGCGGATGCCGAGAACTACGCGTCCGTGCAGAACGCGGCGATGTTTATAGCGGTAGACGGTCCGTACTATGACAGCGCGCTCAATTACCTCGCCGCGAGCATCTTCGATATCGAGTACAACGTCGGCGCAACAACACCGACCCCGCGTCCCTCCGCCGAGCCGACCGAGCGTCCGACCGCCAAACCCGACACAGACGATGGCGACGACGACGGCGACGCGTTCACACTCTTCGGTCTGTCGGGGATTATTCTGTACATCGCGATAGGCGCGGCGGCAATCGTGGTTCTCGCGGTCGTCGTGATAATCATCGTCGTCACGTCCGAGAAAAAACGCCGCCTCAAAGCTCAGGCGCAGCCCCCGCAAGTGAATCAGTACGCACAGCCGAACGTCTATATCCCGCCGCAACCCGTCGCCCCGACGTACAACGCGCCGCCTGTGCAACCCACCGCACCCCCGACGTATGAAGTACCGACTGAGCCGACGTATGTCGCGCCCGAGCCGACGTATGTGGCACCCACTGAGCCGACGTACACCGCACCCGAGCCGACTTATGTGGCACCGACGGAGCCGACGTATACCGCACCCGAGCCGACTTACGTCGCGCCGCCTGTGCAGCCCGCGCAACCCGCACAGCCCGCCGAACCCGCCGAAGCCGCAGTCCCCGCGCCGACCGCAACGGTCGAGGACAGCCGCGTCTGCCCGAATTGCGGCGCGGAACTGAGACCGGGCAAAGCGTTCTGCGGCAACTGCGGTACGCGCGTCGCGGAATGAGTACGGTTCGTGTCGGCTGTCATCTGACGTTTTCGGACGGGTTCGCGGCGATGGCGCGCTCGGCTCACGCGATCGGCGCGACGACGTTTCAGTTTTTCAGCCGCAACCCGCGCGGCGGCTCCGCGAAAACATGGCAGCCCGCCGATATCGCCGAGTATATCGCGCTCGCCGACGAGTACGGTATCGCCCAACCCCTCGCCCACGCGCCGTACACGCTGAACACCGCCGCCGAGAAGCCGAATATCCGCACGTTCGCGCGCGAGACGATGCTCGAAGACTTGACGAAACTCGCCGCGATACCCGGCGCGATGTACAATTTCCACCCCGGCAGTCACGTCGGGCAGGGACTTGAAGTCGGCATTGAGCTGGTCGCCGAGTGCCTGAACGCGTCCGTGCCGCCGAACGATGTGCCTGTCCTGCTCGAAACCATGGCGGGCAAGGGCAGTGAGATCGGCGGTCGGTTCGAGGAATTGCGCGAGATCATTGACCGCGCGGACGACGGGATTCGCGACCGCGTCGGCGTGTGCCTCGACACGTGCCACGTATACGACGCGGGATACGACATCGTCGGCAACCTCGACGGCGTGCTGACCGAGTTCGACCGCGTCGTCGGGCTTGCGCGTCTGCGCGCGATACACGTCAACGACTCGAAAAACCCGTTCGCGTCGCACAAGGACCGCCACGAGGTGCTCGGCGGCGGCTCCCTCGGCACCGACACGATACGCCGCGTCGTGACGCACCCCGCGCTCCGCGATCTACCGTTCTACCTCGAAACCCCGAACGAGCTGGACGGGTACAAGCAAGAGATCGAGGAAATACGCGGTTTTTTCGGGGCGTAAACGTCTGATGGGCGGGGTATGCCGCCCGTGTGATTTACAACGCAATTCCCATCGTAGGGGCGGGGTTCACCCGCCCTTTGCGTAAATTCTTACCCGCCCCTACGTAAATGTCCTGTCATTCTGAGCGCAGCGAAGAATCCCCCGACTAATGCGCATTGTCAAGGGGATTCTTCGCTTCGCTCAGAATGACAGGCATTTTTATACATGCGATAAGGGCGGGTTGACCCCGCCCCTACGTGTACCACGCAACGCGAAAGGGCGGGTCACACCCGCCCCTACGTAACCCCTTATTTCTTCTTCTTACGTTTCCCCGTCTCCGTCTCCCCGAACGAGTCACGCAACTTCGTGAGCAGTTCGCGCTGCTCCGAGGTCAGCTTCGTCGGCGTGGAGACGCGGACGGTGATCACCTGATCGCCGCGCGAGCCGCCGCGCAGACTCGGGATACCCTTGCCGCGCAGTCTAAACCGCGCGCCCGTCTGCGTACCCTCGGGGACGGTGTACGACACCTTGCCGTCGAGCGTCGGCACCTCGATGTCCGCGCCGAGTGCCGCCTGCGTGAACGAGATCGGCAGGTCGTACAGCACTGTGGTACCCTCGCGCTCGAAAAATTGGTGGCGGCGCACGTCGACGGTGACGTACAGGTCGCCCTGCGCGCCGCCGTTTGAGCCGACGCTGCCCTCGCCGCGCACGTTCAGCGTCTGCCCGTCGTCGATACCCGCGGGAACTTTGACGTTGATCTTGCGGCGGCGGCGCACACGCCCCTGCCCTCGGCACTTGTCGCACGGTTTTTCGATGGTCTTGCCGCGCCCGTGGCACTTCGGACATTCCGACTGCGCCTGCATCACGCCGAACACCGTGCGCTGCTGCGTCATGACCACGCCCGAACCCTTGCATTGCGAACACGTCTCGGCGGTCGTACCGTGCGCCGCGCCCGTACCCTGACATTCGTCGCAATGCTCGACGCGCGAGACGTCAATCTCACGCTCAACGCCGAACGCCGCCTCCTCGAATGTGATCGACATTGTCGCCTCGACAGTCTCGCCGCGCCGCGCCGATGTGCGCGAGCTCGCGCGGCTGCTCCCGCCGCCGAAGATGCTGCCGAAGATATCGCCGAGGTCGACATCGCCGCTGAAGCCGTCAAAGCCGCCGCTGTACCCGCCGCCGCTCGGCTGGTAGTTCGGGTCGACTCCCGCGTGTCCGAACTGGTCGTAACGCGCCTTTTTGTCGGTGTCGGACAGAACTTCGTACGCCTCGTTGATCTCCTTGAAGCGAGCCTCAGCCTCCTTGTTGCCGGGGTTCACATCGGGGTGATATTTTTTCGCCTTTGCGCGATACGCTTTTTTGATCTCGTCATCGCTCGCGGTCTTGGACACGCCGAGCGACTCGTAAAAATCTTTCTTATCCGCCAATTGTTTCACCGCCGAAAATTATGTAGGGGTTCCGTGATAATGCAATCACGCATTATTATTAGCATGAGGTGTACCCGTAGGGGCGACCATCGGTCGCCCGCAGAGCCGTTGCGCAAGGTCAGACGGTTTGCGGGCGTAATACGCGGTGCGCGGCACATAAACGTGTCCGACGGGCGATTACTAATCGCCCCTACAACCCGTTAACCGAACAAACCGCATATCCAACCCTCGCGTCTCAATTGTTCATTGTTCATTGTTAACTGTTAATTGTCCCCGTCGTCGTCCACGACCTCGTAATCCGCGTCGACCACGCCGTCGTCGGGGGGCGTGTACCCGCCGCCGTCGCCGCCGTTGCCGTCCTGCGGTGCCGCTTGTGCGTAGAGCTTCTCGGACACGGCGTAGAGGGCTTTTTGCAGTTCGTCGGTTTTCTCCTTGATTTCGGCGAGGTCGCCGCCGCTGAGCGCGGATTTCAGCTTCTCGATACCGTCCTCGAGCGAGGATTTGTCGCCCGATTCGAGCTTGTCGCCCGTCTCTTCGAGCAGTTTTTCGGTCTGGTACACGAGCTGATCGCCCGCGTTTTTCGTGTCCGCTTCCTCGCGTTTCACCGCGTCCTCGGCGGCGAACTTTTCGGCTTCCTTGACCGCTTTTTCGATGTCGTCCTTTGACAGATTCGTGCTGGACGTGATTGTAATGTGCTGTTCGCGACCTGTGCCGAGGTCTTTCGCGGAGACGTTGACGATGCCGTTCGCGTCGATGTCGAACGTCACCTCGATCTGCGGCACGCCGCGCCGCGCGGACGCGATACCGTCGAGGTGGAACCGACCGAGCGACTTGTTGTACTGCGCGATCTCACGCTCGCCCTGCAACACGTTGACCTCGACCGAGGTCTGGTTGTCGGCGGCGGTGCTGAACGTCTGCGATTTCTTCGTCGGAATCGTCGTGTTGCGCTCGATGAGTTTCGTGAACACGCCGCCGAGCGTCTCAATACCGAGCGACAGCGGGGTAACATCGAGTAGCAGCAAGCCCTCGACGTCGCCGCCCAAAATGCCGCCCTGAATCGCCGCGCCTATCGCGACGCACTCGTCGGGGTTGATGCCGCGGAACGGCTCCTGCCCCGTGAGCTGTTTGACTTTCTCCTGAACCGACGGAATACGCGTCGAGCCGCCGACGAGCAGCACTTTTGAGAGCTGCGACGGTTGCAATCCCGCGTCGCTCAACGCCTGTTTCACGGGCTGCACGGTCTTTTCGACGAGCGCGGCGGTCAATTCGTTGAACTTCGCGCGGGTGAGCGTCGTGTCGAGATGCTTCGGTCCCGTCGCGTCCGCCGTGATGTACGGCAGGTTGATGTTGGCAGAGGTCAGACCCGAGAGGTCGATTTTCGCCTTTTCAGCGGCTTCGCGCAGACGCTGCATCGCGATCTTGTCGCCCGTGAGGTCAACGCCCGACTCCTTTTTGAACTCTGCGAGCAGGTAGTCCACGACGCACTTGTCGAAATCGTCGCCGCCGAGACGGTTGTTGCCCGCCGTGGCGAGCACCTCGATCACGCCGTCGCCGATTTCAAGCACCGACACGTCGAACGTGCCGCCGCCGAGGTCGTAGACCATGATCTTCTGCTCCTGCTCCTTGTCGAGACCGTACGCCAGCGCGGCGGCGGTCGGCTCGTTGATGATGCGCTTCACGTCGAGACCCGCGATGCGCCCCGCGTCCTTCGTCGCCTGACGCTGACTGTCCGTGAAGTACGCGGGAACGGTGATGACGGCTTCGGTCACGCGCGTGCCGAGGTACGCCTCCGCGTCCGCTTTGAGCTTTTGCAGCACCATCGCGGAAATCTCCTGCGGCGTGTAGTTTTTGTCGTCAATCGCGACCTTGAACGCACTGCCCATCTCGCGCTTGATCGACGATATCGTGCGGTCGGGGTTCGTGATAGCCTGACGTTTCGCGACCGCGCCGACCATGCGTTCGCCCTCTTTGCTGAACGCGACGACGGACGGAGTTGTGCGCGCGCCCTCCGCGTTTGCGATGACGACGGGCTCGCCGCCCTCGATAACCGCGACGCACGAGTTGGTCGTGCCGAGGTCTATACCTATAATCTTTGCCATTTTTATATTCTCCTTATTATGAATGAATTGATTGAAATCTGTTTTGAAAGCTCAATATTCGGGGAACAAACCCCCGCCGACTGCGGTCGACACCCCCTTTTCGAAAGGGGGCAGGGACGATGGACGTTGGACGGAACAACGGAAACACCCACGCGTTCCTCGTCCAACCCTTGCCCCCTTTCGCAAAGGGGGTGCCGCTCGCAAGCGGCGGGGGTTTGCCCTCGTCTAAACTCTGCGTCCCAAATTGTCAATTGACATCACGCGTTTACCACCACAATCGAATGTCGTATGACCTTGCCGCCTAACGTGAACCCCTTTTGGAACTCGGCGGTTATTATGCCCGCGTCTATGCCCTCCTCGGACACCTGCGATACGGCGTTGTGCAGTGACGCGTCGAACTTTTCGCCTACGGTCGGTATCGGCTGCACACCGAGACCCGCTAAAATCTCCACGAGTTGCGTCATCGTGAGCCGTATGCCCTTGACGAACGCCTCGTCGGCACACTCGGTGTCGAGCGCGCGGGCGAGATTGTCGTACACGGGCAGGAACTTCGCGACCGTCTCGATACGCACGTCGGCGTACAGCGCGTCTCTCTCCGCTCGTGAGCGGCGGCGAAAATTGTCAAACTCGGCGGCGAGACGCAGATACTTGTCGTTCGCGGCGGCGAGCAGATCGTCCGCCGTCGGCTCGGTGCTCTCGATTATCTCCGGCTCCTCAACGATTTCCGGGATTTCCGGCTCCAATACCTCTGATTCGTCACTCATGTACTATCGTCCCCCGTCCCAAAATTGTTAATTGTTAATTGTTCACTGTTAATTGTCGCCAAGCCGCTTGTCAAATATTTGAGTTTTGTCACGATTCCAGCGTAATTCATGCGCGTGGGTCCGACCACGCCGACGAGCAGATCTGTGCCGTCGCCCATGGCGCACCGCGTCACGACGACGCCAGAATCCCTCAGTTCTTCCGCGAGATTTTCGGGTCCTATCGTGATTTTCACGTCCGCGCCGTCGTCGGGCGCGGGCAGTGTCGGCGGCGAACTGTCCCCCGCGAGGTATTCGAGCAGTCTCCGCGCCTTGTCCGCGTCGCGGTACTCGGGGTAGTCGAAAATGCGAGCGGAACCCGACACCGTAAGCTCCGTCGGCGGCTCCGTCAGCGTCTCGATGACGAACTGCGCGAGTATCGCCGTCAACCCGACGGTGTCGCCAATCGCGCGCGCCGTCGAGTTCAGCAGCAGTTCGGTCACGCGCTCGTCCGTGATATTCGTAAACGACGCGTTCAGCACGGCGGACGCTTTCAACAGCAGCCCGTCGGGTATCGGATTCGGCAGACGCACGAGTTTGCTCACAACCTCGTCGTTCGACCGCATCGCCACGGCGATAAACCCCCGCGCGTCAACACTGATCAGCTCGAACCGCGATATCGTAGCGGCGCGCGGCGCGGCGGCGGCATACGCGGGCAGGTTCGTCAGTTGCGACACGACGCGCCCCGCGTAGGCGATCAGGCTGTCAAGTTCCTCGATGCGTCCACGCAGCGCGCGGTTGAGTTGCGCCGTCTCCTCGAGCGACAGCTCGTGCCGCCGCATGAGTTCGTCCACGTACACGCGGTAAGCGCGCGCGGTGGGTATGCGCCCCGCCGACGTGTGCGGCTGTTCGAGCAGTCCCTGCGATTCAAGCTCGGACATCTCGCCGCGTATCGTCGCGGGCGACAGTTGCAGCTCCGCCGACAGCGACTTTGAGCCGACGGGTTCCGCCGAACCCACGTATCGGTCGATGATCGCGCGGAGAATCTCCTTTTTGCGATCGGGAATTTTCATATATGCTCCTGTTGCGTTTGGCACTCTCGGGTGCCGAGTGCTAAACGTAGATTAGCACATTGGTCAAAGATTGTCAATAGGGTGTGGACGAAATTCAAATATTATTCATGAATTGGATTTTGGACGGGGGCAAACCCACGGTTACCGCATTTACTTTTTTCCGCGTTCCAACTCCCGTCATTGCGAGCGCACGAAGCAATCCAGTCCCCCGTAACCTCGTCCTACCTCGCGTTTTGCGAGGGTTTGGACGAAGAAACGGGGTTCTGGATTGCTTCGCGCGGCTCGCAATGACGAGCTGAAAAGTAAATGCGGTAGCCGTGGGAACAAACCCCCGCCGACTGCGGTCGGCACCCCCTTTCCGAAAGGGGGCAGGGTTGGACGAGGGTTACGTGACCTCCCACCGCCGCCTTTCGGCGGCACCTCCCTCTGTGAGGGAGGCTTGGACGGCGCGCTCTAAAAAAGCCTCCCTCTCAGAGGGAGGTGCCGCCCGCAGACGGCGGAGGG
>JAISJJ010000129.1 GCA_031261585.1 Oscillospiraceae bacterium | reverse complement strand
AAACGCTTAGTTTTTTCATATATTATACGACTATGGCTAACCGCACATCTGAGAAAACAGCGCGGGGTAAATCACCCCGCGCCGTTTTTCACACGTCTATACCATGTCGTCTTGCTCATACCCAACCGCCGCATCGCCTCAGCCGCGGTCATCTCACCGCTCCGACACCGCCCCGCCAACCGCGCGAACTCGGGGTACTCACGCGCACGCCGCCCCGTGTACTTGCCGCAATTCTTTGCAATCGCGATCCCCTCACGCTGACGCTGCAAGATGTACTCGCGCTCAAGCTCCGCGACCGCGCCAAATACAGTGAGCATGAATTTCCCCGTCGGAGTTGACGTGTCAATCGCCTCTTTTTTCGAGACAAACTCGACGTTCTTCGCCGTCAATCGCTCCACAAGCTCCAACAAATCCCTCGTATTCCTCGCGAATCTGCTGATCGACTCGACAACAACCGTGTCGCCCTGCCGCACATACTCCATCATGCGCGCAAGCTCGGGACGCGACGTGTTTTTGCCGCTCGCACGGTCGATGAACACCTCGTCCACGCCGAGTTCGCGCATCAGAACCTCCTGCCGAACCGTGTTCTGCTCGGCGGTGCTGACGCGAATGCAACCAATTTTCATACCTATACCTCCGGTTGTCCCGTTAGGGTCGGTGCGCGCAACGGGACGTCCCGAAACGCGAAAACCGACTCTAACGGCACACATTTTCATCGTTCCGTTTGGGTATACCCATACGGAACACACGTCACCCCGCGCAGACCGTCCAGACACTCACGGCGATACGCGTCGTCAAACAGCATCTCCTCAATCTCGTCCGCGCCGAAGCCCGATTCGAGCAGCATTTCAAGCTCACTCTCGGGAATGCCCAAACTGAGCGCGTAATCGGTGAGCATTTCGAGATAATCATCGTCGAAATCAACGCTCGGCACGGCGCATCGCCATGTTAAGTCGTAGAACGAGAGGCTGCTGTCGTCAAAGCGGGTTTTGCTTGCGTTGCCGTCAGGCGTTAGTCGCAGAATATCGCCCTGCCGCAACGGAACATCCTCGTGCTTTGCCCTATCCAAGCCGCACATCGAAAGCCCGTGCGTCAGAATCTCTTCTGTCGAGGCGTAGGCGTAGAAACCGAGCTGCGGGAATCGGTACAGGCACAGCGGGTTGTTGCCGCGCACGATATCCAGACCGTGCCGCGACAGCACCGTGAGCGTGAACGAACCGTCCAACACCTCGGCGACCGACGCGAGATTGTCCGCCGTCACCGCACATAGATGTTCGAGTAACTGCACCGCGATGTAGCTGTCCGTCTCAATGGTGGTGTCAGGCAGGCGATTTGCGCGGCGCAACGCCTTGTCATTGTAGATAATTCCGTTGTGCGCGAGTGCGAATTGCGTATCACGCGCCGAACCGAGAAACGGGTGGTTGTTGCGATTGCGCTTCTCGTCGCCCTGCGTCGTCATGCGCGTGTGACCCATGATTATTCGGTCGTGTTCGCGGATATTGAAGCGAAATCGACGCGCCGCCTTTGGTGCTTTCTGGATAAGTAATCTGTCGCCGACGAGCGTCGCGATTCCCGTAGCGTCCGTGCCGCGTATTTCTGCGGCAATTGCGAGTGAGCGCGTGACACGGTAGCGGTCACGCGACGTGAGCCGCCCCGCGTAGTCGAGTATCCCAAATAGACAACACATCAAATCTCCTCCCCGACCGCGACGGGTTCGTTGACGTACAGTCGCCGCTCTTTGAGATATGTGATTAGCTCCGGCACCGATTCGCATTGCAACTGTTCCGCAAAATCGCTCCACGACAGGTCGTCAAGCGCAGCGTCCGACAGCGAAATCGCCGCGCTGACAATCTCATTCACGAGTTGCAGCGTGGCGATCAGCGTGTTCAGTTTCAGCGTTCCGCGAAACATTCGGAACTCAATTGTGTCGTGATTGCAGAGGTTTACGCAGCGGTACCGCGCGAACGAATCTTTCGCGGTGTCGAGCGTCTCCTTCGGGTTGTCGTGCCGCCCGTACCGCGCCGCCCAGCTCTCCATCTGCCGCTGTGTGCGGCGGCTGAAGCGCAGCAGCTCGACCCAGTGCGTCTCGACGAAGTACAAAATTCGCGCGATTACAGCGTCCTGCGCCTCCGCAGATTCGCCGAGGCACGAGCGGTTGACGTGGACGTGCAGCCCGCACGTTCCCGCGTTGTGACTCGTGTACCCCATGTCAATCGCACTGCTGAGAATTTTGCCCCACGGCATCGCGGACTGATGATACTCAGGCGTCATCGGGTGTGTCACAAGCTCGAACCCGTCGTGGAGTGAGCCGTCGCGCTTGCAGTACAGCCGCTCAGCAGTACCGTTCGCGATTTCGAGTAAGATGTCCGCATTGTTGCTGTTTTCGCCGCCGTGGTCAATCTCCAGTTCGACGCCGAAATACCGCTCGCCGTCGCCGTAGAAAATGGGATACGGCTTGTAGCTGTATGAGTTGATGGAACGCCCGCGCTTGTTGTGGCAGTCCTCGCAGAGGTAGTCGTCGCTGTCGTCGTCGCACCACACCTCGTCATTGCCGAACACGCCGCTGCATCCCTCGCAGGTGGTGTAGTGGTCCTCGTAGCAACCCTCGCAGACGGTCAGATTTTCATCGCCGCGTGAGTCGTCGCGCCATATGCGGTCGCCGCAGTGGTCGCACAGAATTGTGTCCTCGTCAAGGCACGCAAGGCACACGGCTTCATCATCGAAGTAGTGCGTGTCGTCGTCGTGCAGCGACTCGCCGCACCGCGCGCAGGTGTACGTTTCAGTCATGACCGCCCTCCCCGAGAATGTGCCGCGCCAGTTCCCAAAACAGCTTCGCTGCAACCGCCGCGAGCATTGAGAAACCCGCTGCGATGACGTGTCCGATTTTCGGCTTTTTGTCGCTGTTCGCGTGATTTTGCGTTTGAATGTTCATGTTTTCCTCCCGATGTTGTGATAGTGAAATCGCCCGCAAACGCCGCGAATTGCGGCGTTTGCGGGCGATTATACACTCACAATACACTTTCGGTGGGGAACAGTTGGGCGTAACGGGGAGCAACAGGGATATAAGAAAAAACTTAGCGCAGCTCAAAATAGCAGTTGCATTTTTTGCTGTTTGCGGGTATAATGTTTGTATATCCTTGATGAATCAGGAGGTCTTGCCGTGAAACCCATACAATTTGAATCCGACGTTAAAAGCGGCGTTATACGCATTCCCGAGCAGTATGTCGGGATAATTCCCCGTGTCGTAAGGGTGACGCTCGCCCCCGCTCACGAAACGCGCATTATATCTGCCACAAAGAGCGGCGCGGGTGCGCTCACATCCGGCGATTTTTCCGCGCTGAAGATTGACACTCGAGACTGGACGTTCGATAGAGGGGACGTAAATGAGCGACGCTAAAGCGTTCATCGACACTAACCTGTTCGTATATTTGTATTCATCGAGTGACTCGGAAAAGCAACAGGCAGTTATTCAGGCGATGAACCGCTATGATCGTTTTGTAAGTACACAAGTCCTGAACGAGTTTTGTAATGTATTGACGCGCAAGTTGAAACTGCCGATACCCGCCGTTCGTGCCGCCGTAGCAGAGATATGCGCCGTATGCAACCTCGCGGTTGTGGACGATGCGACAGTAGACGCGGCTCTCGGTATACACGAAAAGTATGGGTTTTCATATTATGACAGTTTGATAGTGTCCTCTGCGCTTGAAAGCGAATGTGAGTATCTGCTTTCGGAGGATTTGTCGGACAGGCAAGTAATTGAGGGCAGTCTGATTGTTAAGAACATTTTTTCGGAATAAGCACACGGGAGTATAGCGGCGCGGGAGTTTCGGCTTCCGCGCCTTGATTATGCCTAATAGCGTGTTCGTCTCACGATGCGCCGAACGGGGGAGCACTTAATCGCAACAGGGAGATAAAGAAAAACTTGATATTCGGAGGAATATTTGTATGTTTATGCAGTATCCTGATGTGCTGACGATCAGCGAATTGCGCGAAATTTTGTACATCGGGCGCAACAAGGCGTACGCGCTGCTGATGAGCGGCGAGCTACGCGGGTTCAAGGTCGGGCGCGCGTGGCGGGTCGCAAAGAGCGAGGTGGAACGCTGGGTGAGGGAGCGGGGGCGGTAAGCTATGATGAACTGTTTTTTGTTGTGAAATTTTATTGGAGAAGGAGTGACACATGACAGGTGACGGTGGGTGAAACTATTTTTATGAGTAATTACAGTTGGTTTTATGGTTGTATTATACAGAAAGAAGTTTTCCCTCTGTCATGCGTCATCTGTCATTTGGGTTCAAGATATAAATTCAGACATCATAAGTGGGCTTGGTTACGCCAGGCTCACTTATGATGTCTGAATACAATTTGTCTGCTATCGAGTCACGCAGTAGCGCAATCTACTCCATTTGCGAGTCTTCCTCTTTATAGCTCTTAATCAAATAGTCATACAGATTCTGCGCTACATCGTATTTATCTGCACTTACAAGTTCATAAAGCGCAATCACGGAAAAGCTGCCTAACAACGTCAACTCAGGAGCGAATATTTTTGAGATTATTTTCTCCCA
>JAISJJ010000039.1 GCA_031261585.1 Oscillospiraceae bacterium | reverse complement strand
CGGGACGCCGAGGGCGGCGTCCCCTACGCCGAATATCCGAAAACACGCATAATAACAGGACAGAGGTCACGGCAACGCCGCAACCCCCGTCCCAAACATTGCGCAACCCCGAAAAACGGAACGCGTAGGGGCGGTCATCGGCCGCCCGTCAGCCATTGTCGCGGGGGCTGAAACCATATAGAACGCCCGAATATCCGAAAACACGCATAATAACAGGACGGGGGTCACGGCAACGCCGCAACCCCCGTCCATAATTGTCCATTGTCAATTTTCAATTGTCAATTGTCCGTCAGCCGCTTCGCCGCTTCCTCGACCTTGTCCCGCTGCCCGAACGCCGTGAGCCGCATGTACCCCTCACCGCGCTGTCCGAAACCCGCGCCGGGGGTGCCTACAATGTGCTTCTCGCGCAACAGGCGGTCGAAGTACGCCCACGAATCGCCGTTCGGCACCGTGAACCAGATGTACGGCGAGTTCGTGCCGCCGCGATACGGAATAGCGAGTGATTGCAGCGCGCCGCCGATGATCCGCGCGTTTTCGAGGTAGTACGATATGTTCGCGCGGCACTGCGCGAGACCGTCGTCCGAGAACACCGCTTCCGCGCCGCGCTGCGTGACGTACGACACGCCGTTGAACTTCGTCGTCTGCCGCCGCCGCCACAGCGCGAGCAGCGCGTTGCCGTCCGCGTCCGTGAGTTCGCGCGGCACAATCGTGTAGCCGCACCGCACGCCCGTGAAACCGCCGATCTTCGACAGCGTGCAAATCTCAATCGCGCACGTGCGAGCACCGTCGATCTCGAAGATACTGCGCGGCAGCGTCTCGTCCTGTACGAACGCCTCGTAGGCAGCGTCGAACAGGATCACCGCACCGACCGCGTTCGCATAATCGACCCACGCCTTTAACCCGTCGCGCGTGTACACCGCGCCCGTCGGGTTGTTCGGCGAGCAGATGTAGATCACGTCGGGGGTCACGCCGTCGGGAACGTCCTGCGGCGCGGGCAGAAAATCGTTGCGCTCACTGCCCTCAACGTACGCGACGCGCCGACCGCTCATGACGTTTGTATCGACGTACGCGGGGTACACGGGGTCGGGTATCAGCGCGAGCGAATCGTCCGCGAAGATGTCGAGAATGTTGCCGAGATCGGACTTCGCGCCGTCCGACACGATGATCTCGTCGTCAGACACGGCGACGCCGCGCGCCGCGTAGTACCGCGCGATAGCGGAGCGCAGAAAATCGTACCCCACGCCGCCGTCGTCGTACCCGCGAAACGTCTCGCGCACACCGAGTTCGCGCGACGCTTGCGCCATCGCGTCCACTACGGCGGGCGCGAGCGGCTGCGTCACGTCGCCGATACCGAGCCGCACGAGATCCGCCGTCGGGTTCGCGGACTTGTACGCCGCGACCTCCTGCGCGATGCGGCGGAACAGGTAACTGTCTTTTAACTCCAAAAAATGTCTGTTGATACGCACTGTCGAAATCTAACCTCCGTAAGCCAGCGGCATGTGGCGTTTGTGTTCGGAACGCTTGTTGTACAGCTCGATTTTCGCCGAATCCTCGGGCGAAGCCTTGCCGTGCAACAGAAATTCGTCGATTGCGGCGTACGTGATACCCATCTCGTCCTCGTCCGTCTGCCCGTCGAACAGCGCGGCGGACGGTGCCTTGGTGCGCACCGCGTTCGGCGCGCCGAGATAGTCGAGAAACTCGTAAATCTCCGTCACCGTCAGGTCGGCGATGGGGTTGAAATCGTGCGCGCCGTCGCCCCACTTCGTGAAGTACCCCATGTGCGCCTCCGAGCGGTTGCCCGTACCCGCGACGAGCCGATTTTCACTCGCGGCGACGGCGTACAGCGTGATCATGCGCAGACGCGGACCGATGTTCGCGCTCGCCATGTCGGACACGGTTGTGACACCGCCGAGCGACGCGAGAACGCTGTCTTTCACGGGCGCGAGATCGACCTCACGCGTCGCGATACCGTACTGCGTCGCGACTTCCAGCCCGTCGCGGCGGTCGATCTCGAAGTTGCGCTTGGAGATCGGCAGGATCAGCGCGACGGTGTCGTCCGCCGCCTTTTTGCACAGAATCCCGACGAGCGCGGAGTCCTTGCCGCCGCTGTTGCCGTACACGATACCCGACGCGCCCGCCGCGCTGAGTTGTGCGCGAATCCACGCCACGCGGTCGGTCAGTTCCTGTTCGTAATTCCTTGCCATGATAGTGTCCTTTCAGTTTTATGAGCTATATCAAAAAACCGACGCCATTGGCGGTAATTTGGCAATATGGTAATGCGCGTTTTTCCGTAGGGGTCGATGTCCGCATCGACCATGTGGCGCGGTTCTGCTGTCGTTCTGCGTCACTACTGTCATTCAGAGCGAAGCGAAGAATCTCACGCGCGATGTGCGGCGCAGGCGATGCTCTGCGTTTCGCAACACGTAACGGTTTTGCGTGTAGGGGCGATTATTAATCGCCCGTGGTTATATGTCGAGAACGAGCGGGCGATTGGTAATCGCCCCTACAACCGTGTACCATACGCAATCCGCAACCGCCGCACTCTGGTGATTTTCGGGGTCTTGGTTCCCGCGCACGTGTTTTGGTCTGCGTAGGGGCGACCCTATGTGGTCGCCCTGTTGGGCTATGCGAAATCCTTACGGGCGACCAATGGTCGCCCCTACGACACTGCCCCGCATCTCTCGTCCCACTCCCGTAAACTGTTAACTATACCTCAATCCACCCGTCAAACACCTTTACGCAGTCGCCCGTCAGATACACCGCGTCCGCCGTGTACCGCACTACGAGATCACCGCCGGGGAGCGACACGGACACGTCCTCGTCCGCGGGGCAGTAACCGTTCAGCACGGCAGCGACGACGGCGGCGCACGTTCCCGTGCCGCAGGCGCGCGTCTCGCCCGAACCGCGTTCCCACACGCGCATTTTGAGGTTGCGGTCGTCGACGACCTTGATGAACTCCGTGTTCACGCGGTCAGGGAATATCGCGTGGTGCTCGAACTGCGGTCCAATGACCTCCAAATCGAGACTGTCCGTCTCATCGACGAACACGACGGCGTGCGGATTGCCCATCGAGCAGCATGTGATCGCGTACTCCTCGCCGCCGACCTCAATCGGGCGCGAGACAATCGCGTCGCCGTCGAGCGTGACGGGTATCAGGCTCGGCGACAGTTCCGCTCTGCCCATATTCACGCGCACGGACGCGACCGCGCCGTCTTTCGTGAACACCTCAAGCTCGCGCAAGCCCGCTTTCGTCTCAATCGTCATGTGCGGCTTGCGCACAAGTCCGTTGTCGTACAGGAACTTCGCGACGCACCGTATGCCGTTGCCGCACATCGCGCCCTCCGTGCCGTCCATGTTGAACATACGCATACGCGCGTCCGCACCCGCGACGGTACTGCGCATGATGAGAATCACGCCGTCGCCGCCGATACCGACGTGGCGGTCGGCGAGGATAACGGACAGCGATTCGGGGCTGGTTATCTCGCGATCCCACGCGTTGATGTAGATGTAGTCGTTGCCCGACCCGTGCATTTTCGTAAATTCGAGACGCATACGCTCACTCCTCATCGCGTTGATGTCGACCAGTTCCGTGTTGATCTCCGTGTAGCCCGACAGCAGTGCTTCCGCGAGCGCGTCGGCGGTGTCGAGACTTGTCAGGCACGGGATACCGAGCGCGGTGGCGCGGCGGCGAATCTTCACGTCGTCCGTCGCGGGGTCACGCCCTTTCTCGGAGGTCGATATAATGTACGCCAGTTTGCCGCTCTCGACGACCGACATGGTGTTGTTTTTTATCGTGTTATTTTTCGCCGTCTCGCTGATTTTATTCAGCGGCGTGACGGATAGACCGCTGCGGATCAGTTCCATCGCCGTACCCGCCGTCGCGTACAGCGTGAACCCCATCGCCGCGTACTTGCGGGCGATACGCGCAATCTCGCGCTTGTCCTGATCGCGCACCGTGATGAGTACGCCGCCCTTTCGCTGCATACGGTATCCCGCCGCGATCAGCCCCTTGTACAACGCCTCTTTCAGGTTCTTGCCCACGCCGAGCACCTCGCCCGTGGACTTCATCTCGGGACCGAGCTGCGTGTCCACGTCCGTCAGCTTCTCGAATGAGAACACGGGGACTTTCACCGCGACGTACGGCGGCACGGGGTAAATCCCCGCTTCGTACCCCTGCTCTTTCAGCGTCACACCGAGCGCGCACAGCGTCGCGACCTCGCACATGTTTATCCCCGTGACCTTGGACAGATACGGCACCGTGCGCGACGCGCGCGGGTTCACCTCGATGACCCAAATCTCGTCGCCGATCAGGATATATTGCAGATTTATCAGCCCGCGCGCGTCGAGCGCGAGACAGAGCTTGCGTGTCTCCTGATATATCTTGTCCGCGAGCGCGTCGCCGATGTGGATATTCGGGTACACGGCGATGCTGTCGCCCGAGTGTACGCCCGTGCGTTCGATATGCTCCATGATACCGGGAATGAGAATCTCCGCGCCGTCGAATATCGCGTCCACCTCGACCTCGCGCCCCTGCAAGTACTTGTCGATCAGCACGGGACCCGTCAACTTCTGCCGCAAAATGATCTCCATGTACTCGCTCACGTCGTCCGCGTTCCACGCGATGATCATATTCTGCCCGCCGAGTACGTAACTCGGGCGCAACAGCACGGGATAGCCGAGATCGGCGGCGGCGGTGAGTGCTTCAACGGCGTTCGTGACCGCGTGACCCGCGGGGCGTTTTAAGTTGAGCGTTTCGAGCAGCGCGTCGAACCGTTCGCGGTCCTCGCACATGTCAATCGTGTCCGCCGACGTGCCGAGAATCTGCACACCGCGCTCAGCCAACGCGGGCGCGAGCTTTATCGCGGTGCCGCCGCCGAACGCGACGATCACACCGACGGGTTTCTCGGTGTCCACGACGCGCATCACGTCCTCAATCGTCAGCGGCTCGAAGTACAGCCTGTCCGCCGTGTCGAAGTCCGTACTCACGGTCTCGGGGTTGTTGTTGATGATCACGACCTCGTAACCCAGTCGTTTCAACGCCCACACGCAGTGGACGCACGCGTAGTCGAACTCGATACCCTGCCCGATGCGGATAGGACCCGAGCCGAGAACGATGACGCGCGGTTTCGTCGATTTCGCCGCGAATTGGGCAGCTTCGTCCTCCTCGCCGTCGGGAATCGAGTAGAAATACGGTGTAGCAGCCTCAAATTCGCCGCCGCACGTGTCCACCATCTTGTACACGGGGCGCGTCTCGGGAACCGCGCCGTCCTGCTCGATAATCCGCAGTTTGTGCAGGAACCAGCGGTCGATTTTCGTGATATCGTGTATCTCGCTCACCGTGTACCCGCGCCGCAACGCTTCATACACGACGAACAGACGCTCGTCCGTCACGCGGTTCAGCTCATCGCGGAGCCGCTCGTCGGAGTACGCCGCGATAACGGGGTGCGTCAGGTCGCGCCGCCCGATCTCAGCACCGCGCACGGCTTTCAGCAGCGCGGTCTCGAACGTGTCGGCAATCGCCATGACCTCGCCCGTCGCTTTCATCTGCGTTCCCAACTCGCGCTTGGCGTACACGAACTTGTCGAACGGCCACTTCGGGAACTTCACCGCCACGTAGTCGAGCGTAGGCTCGAACGCCGCGAACGTCTTACCCGTCACCGCGTTCGGTATCTCGTCGAGCGTGTAGCCTATCGCGATCTTCGTCGCGACCTTCGCAATCGGGTAGCCCGTCGCCTTGCTCGCGAGTGCGGAGGAGCGCGACACGCGCGGGTTCACCTCGATGACGCGGTACTCAAAACTCTCGGGGTGGAGCGCGAACTGGACGTTACAGCCGCCCTCGACCTTCAACGCTTCAATAATGTCGAGTGCCGCCGAGCGCAGCATCTGATATTCCTTGTCCGCGAGCGTCACGGCGGGCGCGATGACGATGCTGTCGCCCGTGTGAATGCCCACGGGGTCGAAATTCTCCATCGAGCAGACGGCTATGACGTTGCCCGCCCTGTCGCGCATGACCTCGAACTCAATCTCTTTCCAGCCCGCGACGCTCAGCTCAATCAGCACCTGACCGATGGGAGAGAGCTTGATACCCGTGCGCGCAATCTCGCGCAACTCCGTCTCCGTGTCCGCAATGCCGCCGCCCGAACCGCCGAGCGTGAACGCGGGGCGCACAATCACGGGATACCCGTGTCCGTCCGCGAACTCAACCGCCGACTCAACGTCCGTCACGACGACGGAGGGTATCACGGGTTGCCCGATCTCGACCATGGTGTCCTTGAACATCTGCCGATCCTCGGCTTTGTCAATCGTCTCAGGCGACGAACCGAGCAGACGCACACCGTACTTGTCGAGCGTGCCGTCGCGCGCGAGTTGCATACAGAGCGTCAGCCCCGTCTGCCCGCCGAGACCCGACAGAATCGAGTCGGGGCGTTCTTTCTCGATGATGCGCCGCACCGTCGTCGGTGTGAGCGGTTCGAGATAAATCTTGTCCGCCATAGCCGAATCGGTCATGATCGTCGCGGGATTCGAGTTGACGAGCACGATCTCAATGCCGTCGTCGCGCAGGACGCGGCAAGCCTGCGTCCCCGCGTAGTCGAATTCGGCGGCCTGTCCGATAACAATCGGTCCCGAGCCTATGACAAGCGCGCGTTTGATAGATTTATCGAGCGGCATGGTAGTCCTCCAACTCTTTGATTCATCTCTTTTTTGTGCGGTCATCTCGCGCCGTTGGCGCGGGTGCGAGTCTTGGGTCTCGTGCGTGTGCGGGACGAGAACAGGACGGGGGAACAAACCCCCGCCGTCTGCGGACGGCACCCCCTTTCCGAAAGGGGGCAAGGTTTGGACGGGAATTACGGCGGGGGCTGGTGGACGTGGTGGCGGGACAACCGAAAAAACTCCCGTCCAACGTCCAACGTCTCTGCCCCCTTTCGGAAAGGGGGTGCCGCTCGCAAGCGGCGGGGGTTTGTTACTCGTCCCAATTGTCAATTGTTAATTGTCAACTGTTAATTGTCGTCCCATCATCTCCGCGAACGCGTCGAACAGCCACATCGTATCCCTCGGTCCCGCCGCCGCTTCGGGGTGGAACTGGACGCTGCGAATCGGCGCGTTTTTGTATATCACGCCCTCGTTCGTGCCGTCGTTGACGTTCGTCATCCACTCGTCGGCGATTGCCGCGTCAATCGAAGCGGACACGACCGCGTAACCGTGGTTTTGCGTCGTGATATGCACGCGCCCCGTCGTCGCGTCCTTGACGGGCTGGTTCGCGCCGCGATGTCCGTAGTGCAACTTTTCAATCGCGAACCCGTGCGCCATCGCGAGCAGTTGGTTGCCGAAACATATCCCGAAAATCGGAATCCCGCTGCGGCACAGCACTTTCAGGTTGTCCACGATGACCGCGTTCTCGGGGTCGCGCGGGTCGCCGGGACCGTTCGACAGCATGATACCGTCGGGCGCGAACGCGATCACCTCATCGGCGGGCGCGTCGTGCGGGAACACGCGCACCTCACGTCCGCGCGTTTGCAGTTCGCGCAGAATGTTCAGCTTGATGCCGTAGTCCATGAGCGCGATCCTGTGCGTACCCGTACCCTCGACGCTGTACGCGCTCGGCGTGGAGCAGGACGCGACGGCGTGTTCTATCGCGAAATTGCGCACGTCGTCGGGTACTCCGTCGGGGCGCGTGTTCGTGATCTTGCCGTTCATCGTGCCGTGTTCGCGCAGAATTTTAGTGAGCCGCCGCGTGTCGATACCGTACAGACCGACGACGCCGTTATCCCTCAAAAAAGCGTCAAGATCACCCTCACTGCGAAAATTTGAGGGGTCCTGACACCATTGTCGGACAATATAGCCGCGCGCCGCGGGTTCCGCACTCTCGAAATCGGCAGGAATCACGCCGTAATTCCCGATCAGCGGGAATGTCTGCGTGATGATCTGTCCGTAATAGCTCTTGTCGGTCAGCGTTTCGAGATAGCCCGTCATGCCCGTCGTGAACACCGTCTCGCCGACGACCTCGCCCGACGCGCCGAAACTCCACCCCTCAAACACATCGCCGTTATCAAGCACCAAATAAGCCCTATCAGCCATAAAACCCTCCGATTGCAGTAAGTAGCGGAACGCACCCGCGCCCCCGTCCCAATTGTTAATCGTTAATTGCTAATTGACGATATATCATCGTCACAAACCTCAGTGTCAGCACATCGTCGACCGCGTCCGCGTCGAATTGCGCGTTGACCTCGGCGATAAACGGCTCGTACTCGGGCGTTCCCGCGCGCGCACTGTGCGAGTGCGACAGTCGGTACCGCAACCAGCCCTCGCGCGTGTAGCTCACGGGATTCGGGAACGATGCGCGCGTCACGCGTCCGCCGAAGAAGTCCGAGATATCGCGCTCGCGAGCCACGAAATTGCCGCCCAAGTCGTTGATGACCTGATTGTACACGACCGCGACAACACCGTTCGGGCGCAGTACACGTTCGCACTCCGCGCGGTACCGCGCCGCGTCGAACCAATGGAACGCCTGCGCGCACACGATAACATCGGCGGTGCCGTCTCCGAGCGGGATATGCTCCGCGTCCCCGTCGAGCGCGGTGGCATTCGGGAAACCGCGCAGATTCTCGGCTAAATATCCGCGCATCTCGGCACTCGGCTCAACGGCGTACAGCATCGCGCCGCGTTCGCTTATCTGCCGCGAGAGTTTGCCCGTACCCGCGCCGACATCGCAGATAACCGCGTCGGGCGTGTTCGTCAACCGCAGAATGTAGTCCACCGCGTCGGCGGCGTACTCGGGGCGACCCTCGGCGTAGATATCCGCAATATCGCTGAATTTTTCGGCGTTTGTCATGTTCTCTGTAATCCTCTAATTTTCGTACGTCCGCAGAATCCCGTCCGCTATCTCGCGGCGCGTCATGCGTCTGTCCATAGCCTGCCGCTCGATGTATTTGTGCGCTTCGGGTTCCGACATGCTGAGGTGCGAGATGAGTATCAGCTTCGCGCGGTCGACGACGCGGATATCCTCGATTTTCTGCTGCAACTTCGTGTTTTCGCGCTGCAACATGCGGAATCTTCGGTGCGTCGCGCGACACAGCATCAGCGCGTTCCAGAACGCGGCGCGTTGAAGCGGCTTCGACAATGTTATTATACCATATTCCGCGAGGTTGTGGGTGGTTTCCGTAAAAATTTCTTCGCGAACGAGCAACATTATTTGCCCCGACTGTTTTTCGGACAGCCGTTGCGCAAATTCGATACCCGATTCGTCGGGCAGCGGCGAGTTCACGATCACGAGATCGTAGTCCGACGTGGCGAGTGCGCGCCGAGCCTCACCGACCGAACCGCACGACGCGATTCGCGGAACATTCTCGCGCATCAGCGTTTCGCGCAGTGCAGCCGCGCTCTTCTCGCCGCTCGACACGATGAGCGTACTGTCCATTATTACTTCACAATCCCCGCGAGAGCAGTATACGGATTGACGGACGGCGCAAACGACCACACAGCATCGCCGACCGTTATCGTCAGCGCGCTCTTTTGCGCGTTCCCGAACGGACTCGCGTCAAACGACGCGATCAGCCCGTTCTGCCGCGCGACCGTACTCACCGCCATGCGGAACGTGAGCAGATTGTCCGCGCACGTCACAAAATCCGTCGCCGACAGCGCGATTGTGTTCTGCCCGTGTCCGCGCGCGTGGTGCGACGCGGTGTGGACGATGCCCATCTCCGCGAGGTAGTTGCAAATCTCGCGGCGCACATTCTCGCCCATGTCGAGCGGGTACACGTCGAAATATCCGCCGTTGTCGAACGTCGCGCCGCGCGTGTCGCCGTCCTCCTCGGTCTTGAACAGGTAAAAATCGCACTCGGCTTCGGCGGTGAGCAAATCCAAACCGTCAACTTCGCGTTTCAGCACCGCGCGCTTGTCAAAAGGCGCGGGGTTTCCGTCCGCGAGCCTGATATCGCAGTAGAAGCGCACGACGCGCCCGTGCGACGGTCGCCACGGCAGCGTCGCGAGCGTTGACACGTCGGGGAACAGGTACGCTCGCTCGCACGTATCGCCGAACCCGTCAATAGCGCGCGGCTCGAACGCCATGCCCTCCTCGAACACGCGCCCGAGTGCCGTCGGCGGCACCGAGATGTTCTTCGGCACCCCGCCCAAGTCGCAGAACGCGAGACGCACGAACTTAACGTCGTTCTCACGGTCTGTGATAAACTTCAAAACCTCGTCTTGTGTCGGCATAAAAAAGCCTCCGTTGTTATTATTCGCTCGGTCGGGCAGACGGGGCAAACCCCCGCCGACTGCGGTCGGCACCCCCTTTGCGAAAGGGGGCAAGGTTGGACGAGAGGTGCGGGACGCGTTGGACGAGAGCAGCGCGGGCGAAAAAACTCCCGTCTAACGTCTCTGCCCCCTTTCGTAAAGGGGGTGCCGCTCGCAAGCGGCGGGGGTATGCCCTCGTCCTGTTTACTCAGCAATCTCCAGCCCCAGCAGTACTCTCCTCACCATGTCGAGCGCGGTACTTGCCGCGATAATGCGCACGCGGTCGCGGTCGTAGAGGAAGTTGCGCTCACGCGTTATCGTCTCGTCGGCGGTCGACACCGCGATGTAGACAAGCCCCGCGGGGTTCGCGTCGTCGTCCGCGCCCGGTCCCGCGACACCCGTCACGCCGACGCCGATATCGGTTCCGAATTTCTCGCGCACACCGTTCGCGAGCGCGGCGGCGACCTCGCCCGACACCACGCCGTGCTCCGCTATAAGCTCTGCGGGAACGCCGACGAGCGCGGTTTTAGCCTCCGACGTGTACGCCGTGACGCCGCCCTTGAAGCACCGCGACGCACCGGGTACGTCCGTTATCCGTTTCGCGATCAGCCCGCCTGTACACGATTCCGCGACGGCGAGCGTCGCCAGCCGACTGCGCAACAGTCCGACGACCGTGTTCGACAGGGAACCCGTGTCCACACCGTAGACGTACGCGCCGAGCGTGTCCATGACCTCGGTTATCATCGGCGCGAGCAGGTTTTCAGCGTCGCGCTCCGTCTCGGCGCGAGCCGTGGCGCGCAGTGTGACCTCGCCGTCCTTCGCGTAGGGCGCGAGCGTCGGGTTCACGCTGTTCGTCATCAGATCGCGCAGACGATCCTCGACCTCGGGTTCCGCGATACCGAAGATGTGGATATTGTGCGAGAAGATGCGCGCGTCGGACAGTTTGCGCAGGTAGTCGAACGCCGCGCCGCCCAGCATATCGCGGCACTCGCGCGGCGGTCCCGGCAACATCAGCACGTGAACGCCGTCGCACGCGAACGCGCAACCCGGCGCGGTACCCACGCCGTTGTCGAGCGCGACGGATCCGCGCGGCAACCACGCCTGACGCAGATTCGACTCGCTCATCACGCGTCTCGGGTGCCGCTCGCGATAGAACGCGCGGATTTTCGCCGCCTCGTCCTCGCGGTATTCGAGTTCGACGCCGAACGCGGACGAGACAGCCTCTTTCGTGATATCGTCGTACGTCGGTCCCAGACCGCCCGTCGTGATGATTATGTCAGCGCGTGTTGCGGCGAGACGCACGGCGGCGACGACGCGTTCGAGATTGTCGCCGACAGCGGTGTGGCTGTACACGTTGATACCGAGCTGCGCGAGCGTCTGCGACACGTCCTGCGCGTTCGTGTTCACGATGTCACCGAGCAGCAACTCGGTGCCGACGCAGATGATCTCCGCGGTGAGTGATTTTGACATGTTACTTCTTCTTGTTGGGGTTTTTCTTCTTGGGCGGCTGTGAATACCGACGTTGCGCGGGCAGCTTGAACTCTTTCGGCTCGTCGGGATTGCGCGGATTGCGCCCGCGAATGATCTGTTCGAGGTTGTCGTAGTCGCCCTCATTCATCAGATCGCGCCCGAGATATTGGAGGTCCTGGTCGTAAGCCTCGAAAAACACCTTTTTCTCGCCCTTGAGCTGCATACCCTGATTCGCGCGAGACACGACGCGCAGTTGCTTCACGAGATCGTACCGCACTTTGTACTGCCCCGACACCCAAAAATCCTCGGTGAACACGGCGAGAACGTCGGTTCTCATGCGCATGAGAATCACGTTTTCGAGCAGGAACGCGTAGCTCATGAACAACAGTCCGCCTACGTACCCGTCCACGTAGGGCTGATCGAAGCTCGCCGCCGGGAAGAATTTGCCGTAGCGCAGCCACAGGTAGATGAAAACGCCGAGCGACACAACGCCTAACACGACGAGTTTCATCGGCATCGACCCGAACGAGCGGATCGTGCGCCGCGACATGATGTACGCGCCGCGATTTGAGAGCTTGTAGTACACCGAATACACCCTCACGGAGTACGCGAACAGCGAGAAGTACAAAACCGTGACGACGCTCGCCGCGATCCACGCGAACTCGGCACTGCGCATCTCTCCCCCGTAACTGTCAACGAGTATCACGTTCAGCGCGAACACGAGTATCAGCGACAGCAGAATCATCCACGGACGGAACAGCACGAACGGGCGCGGCAGTGTCGTCTCCACGCGCTTGTCGAGGTAGCGGCGCGGGAGCATCGGCGCGGCGAGCGAACCGCGCGGTGCGGGTCCCTCCGCGTCGCGGTTATTGGCAGGCTTTTTCGGCGGTGTCGGTGCAGAACGTGGCATAATTTATCCCCTTAATACAGTGTTTTCGTAGGGGACGCCGCCCTCGGCGTCCCGCGTTTTGTAATTGTGCGCGTTATACGACCGTCAATGCTCTATCCGTATCCGCTCGATCCCCGCGTACGCCTCGTCAACGAGTGCCTGCACATCGAGTTTCGATTCCGCTTCGCGCACGCGGTCGATACGCGGTTGTGTCGCGGGGTGGCGCGGCGTGAACACGGTACAGCAGTCCTCGTACGGCAGAATCGACGTGTCGAACGTGCCGATTTTCACCGCGAGTTCGACGATCTCGCGCTTGTCGCCCGTGATGAGCGGGCGCAGAATCGGTATCGTCGCGGCGTCCTCCGTCGCGGCGAGAGATTTGAGCGTCTGCGACGCGACTTGTCCGAGATTTTCACCCGTGACGAGCGCGTCGGCACCGACGCGGTACGCGATTTTCTCGGCGATGCGCGTCATGAATCGGCGCGTGATAATCGTGCCGAACTCCTCGGGACAGACGCGCCCGATCTCCTCCTGAACCTTGGTAAACGGCACGACCTCGACGGTGATATCGCCGCAGTACCGCGTCAGAATCTTTGATATATCAAGCACTTTCTGCTTCGCGAGTTCCGACGTGTACGGGTACGACCAGAAGTGCGCGGGTATGATTTTCAGCCCGCGTTTCGCCGCGAGATAGCACGCGACGGGGGAGTCTATCCCGCCCGACAGCAACGCGACGGCACGCCCCGATGTCCCGGGCGGCAATCCGCCCGCACCGCGCGTCGGCGACGCGTGGACGAATGCGGAGTCCTCGCGTATCTCGACGTTCACGGTGAATTCGGGCGTGTGCATGTCGGGTTTCGCGTTCGGGAACAGCTCGGACAGTTCGCCGCCGACGGCTTGCGACACCGCGACGGAACTCATCGGGAACCGCTTGTCCGCGCGCCGTGTCTCGACCTTGAAAGACCGCGCGGCACTCAACTCCGCGTTGAGTTGTTCGCGCGCCGTCGCGATTATCGCGGGTATCGACTTCTCGCACTCGCGCGCAATCGACAGCGACACGATGCCGAACACGTCACGCAGCGCGTCAAATGCCGCCGCAACGTCCGCGTTCTCGTCGCGCGGCTCGACGAACACGACGGACTGCCGCGACACGACGTGAAAATCGCCGTATCGCGCGATGCGCCGCCGCACCGCGTGTTCGAGCCGCTGCTCAAAACTGCGCCGATTGCCGCCTTTGAGTATCATCTCGCCCTGTTTCAAGAGGATTATGTCCAAATGCCGTCTCCCGCCTAACAAAAATTCGCAAATTACCCTGACTAACGGGCGATTGATAATCGCCCCTACACCCTAAAACCTGACGTATCCGTTACCCGACAGGGTCGATGAGGACATCGACCTCTACGAATCCCTGTCCAACGCGTCCCCGTCCCAAATTGTTAATTGTTAACTGTTAATTGTTAATTGAACTCATACGTCCTGTACCGTATCGCCTCCGCGAGATGCGCGGGCTGGATCGTCTCGGCACCCGCGAGGTCGGCTATCGTTCGCGCGACGCGCAAAATGCGGTCGTAACTGCGCCCCGTGAGCCGCAGATTGTCGAACGCGCGGCGCATGAGCGTCTCACCCGCGTCGTCGAGCGCGCAATGCGTCTCGATCTCGCGCGTACCCGCGCGGGCGTTGCAGTCTGTGTCCGAGTTCGCGTATCGCTCGCGCTGGATATCGCGCGAACGGTTCACGCGCTCACGTATCGCGGACGACGACTCGGTGTCGTCGCGGTTTTTGATGTCTTTCCATTCGAGTGACGACACCTCGACGTACATGTCGATGCGGTCGAGCAGCGGTCCCGACAGTCTCTCTCGGTACTGCTTGATCGATGTCTCCGTGCAGGTGCAGCGACCCGACGGATGACCGTGCCACCCGCATTTGCAGGGGTTCATCGCGCACACGAGCATGAAGCGGCACGGATAACTCATGCTGCCCGCCGCGCGCGATATCGTGACCTCGCCGTCCTCCAACGGTGCGCGCAGCGTCTCCAGCACATCGCTGTGGAACTGCGGCAGCTCGTCGAGGAACAGTACGCCGTTGTGCGCGAGGGATATCTCCCCGGGTCGCGGCGGCGCGAGTCCGCTGGAACCGCCCGTCATCGCCGCCGTCGTCACCGTGTGGTGCGGCGAGCGGAACGGGCGCGCCGTGAGTATCGGGTTTTTCGCGTTCGTCAGCCCCGATATCGAGTGAATTTCCGTGGATTCAAGGCGTTCGGGCATCGACATCTCGGGCAGAATACCCGATAATCGCTTCGCCATCATGCTCTTGCCCGCGCCTGGCGATCCGACGAGCAGGATATTGTGACCGCCCGCCGCCGCGACTTCGAGCGCGCGTTTTGCGTTCTCCTGACCGCGCACTTCCGAGAAGTCGAGCGTGTGTACGGGGATCTGCGTGATGTCGGGCGTAATTTGAGGTGTTATCTCGCGCCGTCCGTCGAGGTGGTCGAGCAACTGCGTGACGCGCTCGACGGGGTAGACCTCAATCCCCGTCGCGAACGACGCTTCCGCCGCGCAATCGGCTGGTACATAGAGCTTTTTCACACCCGCGCGTTCGGCGGCGAGTGCCATAGGCAGCGCGCCAGACACATGGCGCAGTTCGCCCGTCAGTCCGAGTTCACCGAAGAACGCGGAGTCCTCGGGCGGCTGCAAGATGTCGCCGTTCGCCGCGAGAATACCGAGCAGAATAGGCAGATCGTAGACGGTTCCCGCTTTTTTCACGTCGGCGGGCGCGAGATTTACGGTGATACGCGACGCGGGGAAGCGCAAATTCGCGTTCTTGACGGCGGCGCGCACACGCTCCCGCGCCTCGCGCACGGCGGTATCGGGCAACCCGACGACGTCAAACCCCGGCAGTCCTCCCGACAGAAAGCACTCGCAAGCAACCTCAAACCCCCGAATCCCGCCAAGCCCCAAAGACCGTATTGTCGATGTCATCAAAACACCCCCGTCCAACTCCCGTAATTGTTTTTCAGATTAAATTGTATCGTCTTATGAACAGCAACCCCATGTGCCTGTACTCGCGCCGTTGCGCAGGAATTGCTCTGCGTTTCACTGCCACCCTGCGGTGCTTGTGCGGAACTTGGTTCTTGTTGCGCGCGGGTTGGGGGCAAACCCCCGCCGCTTGCGAGCGGCACCCCCTTTCCGAAGGGGGGCAAGGTTGGACGGGAGTTGCGGGACGCGTTTGACGGGAACAGAACGAGTTAAAAAACTCCCGTCCATCGTCCAACGTCCCTGCCCCCTTTCGGAAAGGGGGTGCCGACCGCAGTCGGCGGGGGTTTGTTCCCCGCCCAACTCCCGTAATTGTTAATTGTAAATTGTCAATTGCCATCACCCGCCGTAGTCGTCTGAGTGGACAAACGCCTGCTGTTCCTCGAAAGTCGCGAAGAATCGGTGCGTACCGTCGCGGTGCAGGGCGTAGAAGTAGTAGCCCGTGCTCGCGGGGTTCAGCGCGGCTTGAATGGACGCGAGACCGGGCGACGCGATGGGTCCGGGCGGCAGTCCGACGGCTCTGTACGTGTTGTACGGGCTGTCCACGGAGGTGGAGAACGGGATATCGGTACCCGCGATGGCGTACCAGATCGTCGCGTCGATTTCAAGGTACGGATACGCGCTCGATTTCAGGCGGTTGTATATGACGGACGCGATGAGCGGGCGATCCTCGTTTGACCCCGCCTCGCGCTCGATCATGGACGCGATAGTGAGAATATCGTGCGGGCTGTAACCCAATGCCTCCGCCTTGTCGTAGAACTCATCCTTCCACTTCGTGTCAAAGTTCACGAGCATCTTTCGGATAACGCGCTCGGGGTCGTCGTTTATCCAGAACTCGTACGTGTCGGGGAACAGATAGCCTTCAAGCCGCAGTTTGTCGCCGACGGGCGGCGCGTACTGCAAAAACTCGTAGCCGAAGTCGACGTTTTGAGCGGCTTCCCACAGTTTGTCGGCGAACCAGACGTGCTTTTCTTCGAGCAATTTGAACATCTCGTCGAGCGTCATACCCTCGCGGAACAGCACGGATACCGACTGCCGCGCCGCGCCGCGCGGGGTCATGCCCGTTATCAGCGCGCGGTAGTCGTACTCGCCGTCGAGCGTGTACGTTCCCGCCGCGATGTTCTTCGCGCCGCTCGAAAACGACGTGTAGAGCTTGAACAGCTTCTTGTAGCGGATCAGGTCGTTGTCGTACAGGATATCGGCGACGGTGTCGATCGTGAAATTACGCGGAATCTGCACCGTGACCTCGCGCGGTTCCTTGCCGAGACCGAGCAAATCCGTCGCGCCGAACCACATGACGACGGCGAGTACAGCCGAGATGCACAGCACGAACACGGCGAGCAGTATGCCGCCGAAGCACCCCGTGCGCTTCTCGCGGCGCGGACGCAGCGGACGGTCACTCTGCGGGTTGCGGTAATTCTTCTCCGTGTCGTACTCGATATCGAAGTCGTCGGGCAAGCGTGTTCGCGCCCTTTTTTCGCGTGGGCGCGCGGATTTGCCGCTTTTCACGCGCTTTGACCTGCGCGGTCGACCGACGGAGTAGTTATCGCCGAACTTCAACTCCTCCTCGGGGTCGTCATCGGAATCCTCATCGGAATCCGCTTCGGGTTCCGCGTCCGATTGCGGTACCGCGCCGCCGAAGATGAACTCGTCGGGCTCGAGAAAAGGCTCGACAAGTTCGCCCAACTCCTCGCCCGTCACAGGGTCGAAGGAGAAGAACTCAGGTTCACCGCCGATTTCGGGGTTCGGCGTTTTGCGAATGTCGTCGTCTTGCATCTTTGTCACTTCACCTCACGCGCACCAACCGTTCAGGCGCGCATACAATACCAATGCGCAACGTACCATGGCGTACGTTGATATCACTCAAAAAATGGGGGAATTTTTATGTTATTCGGTAACAACAACAACAGCGGCGGGATTTTCGGCGGCGGGCTGTTCACAATCATCATCGTGCTGATCCTCGTATGCCTGTTCTGCGGCGGTCTCGGCAACAACAACAACGATTGCGGCTGCAACGGAATATAGGCAATTGACAGTTAACAGTTAACAATTAACAATTTGCGTTGGTTGGACGATGGTTACGGGACGCGCAGAAAATCATACATACGGCGGAGGGCGGCAATTGCCGTCCTTTTGCTGTCGCGGCAGTCGGCATTGTCAATGCAAAGCGCGGGACGGGGCAAACCCCCGCCGCTTGCGAGCGGCACCCCCTTTTCGAAAGGGGGCAAGGTCGGACGAGGGTTGCGACGGCGGACGATGGACGATTTTGGACGAAGGGAAAAACTCCCGTCCATCGTCTCTGCCCCCTTTCGGAAAGGGGGTGCCGACCGCAATCGGCGGGGGTTTGTCCCCCATCCTGCTCCCGTCCTCGCTAACTGTTAATTGTTAATTGTTCATTGTTAATTGTTCCGTCACCACGCGTCTCACCGCCGCGTCGTGCGGCTCTCGCGGTACGCTGTCGAGCAGTAGCCGTTCGCGCGCTACTCCTGCGGTGAACGCGTGTGTGCGCGGCAGATAGCGGTCGTAATATCCGCCGCCGCGACCGAGCCGATACCCCGCGCGGTCGTAGGTCATCGCGGGGACGAGGACGAAATCGAGCGCGTCGGGCGTTATCTCGGGCGCGTCGTCGGGCGGCGCGGGTATGCCGAATCTGCCGTGTGTGAGTTCGCCGAGCGACGTGATTTGCCGCGAGACCATGATACCCTGCGGCAAACTCTCGGGTACGCACACCGTCTTGCCGCGCGCGAGTGCGTCGCGGATTATCGCGTCCGTCGCGATCTCGCGCCCCACGGCGACGTACAGTAACACGGTCCGCGCCGCGATATACTCGGGCAACGCGAGAACGTGCCGCGCGATACCCTCGTCCGAGGACGCGATATACGCGGGGTCGAGTTGTTCGACGGCTGCTGTGATCTCGCGGCGCAGTGCGGATTTTTCGGTCATTCGACTTCCCACCTCGCGAGCTGCGCGATATCGCGCTGAACCGTCTCCGCGTCCCTGTCCGCCGCGATAACGCTCCACTCGAAGTGTGCCGCCGCGTCACGCGCGGTCTCGGCGCACCTCGCGAGATACTCCGAATCGCGCTCGTGAATGTCGCGCGCGGCACCGCTCTCCGCGCGCTTGAAAATGCGCAGGAGTGCCGCTTCCACGGAAATGTCGAGCAGAATAACCGCGTCGGGTTTCGGCAGTGCCAGTTTTGCGAACTCGTAGTCGTACAGCCAGTCCCAGTACGCGGGACGCTCGGTTTCCGCCAACTTTGCGGCTTGATGAATGGCGTTCGACGTCGTGTAGCGGTCGGTTATCACCACGCCGCCGTGGTTGTAGAAGTCGCCCCAGTCCTGTTGATAGGAGAAGTACCTGTCCATCGCGAAGAACGTCGACGCGGCGTATGCGTTCACGGCGTCGGGGTCGAACCCCATCTCGCCGCGCAGATATCGGCGCACGAACAGCGAGGATTCGTTGTCGTATCGCGGGAACGACAGATATCGGAACGCGACGCCCATGTCGGACAGGTTCGCTTTCAGCAGTTCGAGCTGCGTGCTCTTGCCGCTGCCGTCGATACCCTCCAAGACGATCAGTTTACCCATGTCCACCCCCGCGAATCCGCGCGCCGACAGCCCTCACGAGGAACAGCGGCAGTTTTATCATGCGTCCAATCCGACGCGGCTCGCGCAACAGGCGATACAGCCACTCCAAACCGAGCTTTTGCCACCGCACAGGCGCGCGCCGCGCGATACCCGCCCACACATCGAGCGCGCCGCCGAGACATACCGCGAGCCGCGCGTCGAGCTTTTCGGCGTTCCGCGCAATCCACGTCTCCTGTCTCGGCGCGCCGAGACATACGAACAGCATGTGCGGCTCGGCGGCGTTTATCGCGGCGATCACCGCCGCGTCGTCCGAAAAATACCCGTCGTGCGTACCGACAATGCGCAACCCGTCGTACGTTGCGCGCAGCTTGTCGGCGGCGACCTCGGCGATACCCGATTTCGCGCCGAGCAGGTACAGTCCGTAACCGCGCTCGGCGCATATTTCGAGCAGCGCGGCGGCGTAGTCAATGCCCGTCACGCGCGTTTTCAGCGGTCTGCCGAGGATTTTCGCGGCGTAAATCACGCCGATCCCGTCGGGCAGCACCAGCGCGGCGTTCTCCACCGCGTCGCGCGCGACAGTATCGCGGCGGCACGACTCGACGATCTCGGGATTCGGCGTGACGACGTACCGCACCGCACCGCCGCGCGATTCCAGTATCGCGACAGAGCGCGACACCGCCGCGTCAGGCGTTACCGCGTCGAACCCGACACCGAGAACGTCGACGCGTGACTGATTTTGCAAGTGTACGTCCTCCGTCAGATACGAGTGTTAGATTCCAAGTGAGATAGAACATTACGGCGACACAGTCGCCGCGCGCCTACGGCGCGTCAGCGAAGCGCGGATTTGCCGTGCGAGCGCAATTTTAATACTCGTCTATTTCGTCGCCCTCTTCGCGCCAATCCCACGGTCTGTCACCCTTGAAAACAGAGGCGTTCATCTCGTTTGAGAGCATGTTTATCGTGCTGTCGGGGAAGCGGCGGCACATCTCGATGAAGAACTCGCCCTCGGTTTTCGTCGTCGCGAGCACCTCCTCGGTCGCGATGAGGTACGATTTCATGTATTCCAGCACCGAGTAGTCGAACAGCGTGCCTTGCAAGAAGTGACCGGGAATGATCACGTCGGGCTTCAACGCTTCGATGAACTCGATGTCCTCAAACCACTTTTTGCGCTCGGACTTCGTGACCTCGCACGTGAACGGGTGCGCCTTGTTGAACAGGATATCCGACCCGTAAACCGTCTTGATCTCGGGAATCCACACGAGCGAATTGTACTTCACGTCTCCCATGCGGTCGGGGTAGATGACGACCTCGACACCCTCGACGTACAGCCGATTCGACGCGGGCAACACCTTGACATCTGTCTTTTTGAGACAGACATTATGCCGCCCGATGACCTCTGTCCAGTGTTCGATCTTCTCGTCGAACTGCGTGTTGTAGAAGATCGCGGTCTGCTCGGGCGCGTACACCACCGCGTCGGGGAACTGCTCGGCGATGTACCCCGTGCCGAAATAGTGGTCGGGATGCGAGTGCGTGACGAAAATCTGCGTCAGGTCAACGCCCAGTTCGCATATCTCGGCGCACACGCGGTACGCGTTCGAGCGCGTCCACTGCGTGTCGATAAGGAGTGCTTCCTTTTCGCCGTAGACGATGACCGAAGCGACAGAAAAGCCCGATTCGGGCGCGAGGAACACGCGAATTTTGAGTTTGCCCTTGCCGAAGTCGATGTTACGGATTTCCATTATTGATGTACCTCCAAATAGATGTGGGTATATTATTAACGATGTATTATATCAAAAATTTTGCGTTTAAGCAAGAGTTATTATGCCGAGTTCACCGTAGATTTACAAACGCGGGTTTGAGCAAGACGCGGCCCCCGTCCAACCCTGCCCCCTTTCGGAAAGGGGGTGCCGTCCGCAGACGGCGGGGGTTTGTCCCCGCGCCCCCGTCCAACTCTCGAAATTGTCAATTGTTCATTGTCCATTGTCAATTGTAACGTCGTACGCATTGCCGCCCGCCGCGTCTATCGCGACGATTGCGGGAAAATCGCGCACTACGGCTCGGCGCACCGCCTCGGTGCCGAGGTCCGGGAACGCCGCTACCTCGACCGATACGAACGCCGACGCGAGCAGCGCGCCCGCACCGCCGAGCGCGGCGAAGTACACGCAACCGCACTCGACCATCGCGTCCACGACGGCGGCGGCGCGCGGGCCCTTGCCGATCATCGCGGTCATGCCGAGCCGTATCAGCATCGGCGCGTACGCGTCCATGCGCGAACTCGTCGTCGGTCCCGCAGAGCCTATCACGCGGTCGGGCGGCGTTGCCGTCGGTCCGCAGTAGTAGATCGTCGCGTTTTCAAGGTCTACGGGCAACGTCTCGCCGCGTTCGAGCATGTCGCACAACCGCTTGTGCGCAGCATCGCGCGCGAGCAGAATCTCTCCCGACAGCAACACCGACTCGCCCGCGCGCAGCGTCGCGATATCGGTTTTTGTCAACGGCAACGTGAGTTTTTTCGCCATCATATCACCTCCGTCGCGTGACGCGTGACGTGGCAGGAGACGTTCACGGCGGCGGGTAAGCCCGCGATATGCGTCGGCGCGGTCTCAATCGCCGCGCCGAGCGCGGTGGTGTCGCCGCCGAACCCCTGCGCGCCGATGCCGAGCGCGTTCACACGGCTCAAAATCTCGCGCTCCAACTCCGCGTAGTACGGATCGGGGTGCGGCGCGCCGATATCGCGCAACAACGCGCGTTTCGCGAGCAACGCCACGGTGTCGAACGTGCCGCCGATGCCGATACCGAGAATAATGGGCGGACACGGACGGCCCCCCGCGAGTTTCACGGTCTCGGCGACGAAATCGACGACGCCCGCCGCGCCGTCCGACGGCTTCAACATCTTGATTCGGCTCATGTTCTCGCTGCCGAACCCCTTGGGTGCGACGGTTATCGTCGCCCTGTCGCCGTCGACGAGCGTGAGATACACGTTCGCGGGCGTGTTGTCGCCCGTGTTGTCGCGCCGCAGAGGATCGCGTACAACGGACGCGCGCAGATACCCGTCGCGATAACCCGTTGCGACACCTCGGTTTATCGCGTCGTACAGATCGCCGTCGATGTGCGCGTCGCGCCCGAGGTCGATGAATACGCACGCGATGCCTGTGTCCTGACAGATCGGCACGCGCTCGCGCCGCGCGAGTTCCGCGTTCTCCGTGAGCGTGCGCAGAATCCCGCGCGCGCGCTCGTCTGATTCGTGCTCGGCGGCGGTTGACAGCGCGGCGAATACGCTGTCGGGCAGCGTGTGGTTCGCGGTAACGCACAGCCGCGCGACCGCGTCGGTGATTTGTGCGGCGGGAATAATTCGCATGAGCGTTCTCCAAGTTTTTTTGACATTTTACCACAAAACGCTCAACTGTGCAAGCACAACAGTAGGCGGGGAGCGGATACATTGCGTTGATAATTATCGGCACCGCAATTTATGATTCGCGTTGTCGTAGGGGCGGGTCTTGACCCGCCCGTTGTCCGCGTGATGCAGCGGCGGGTCGGGCAAGCCCGACCCCTACGAAAGACTGCTCCTAAAATAAATCCATCAGCACAATTTGCCCACAACTGTGCAAGCGCAACGTGCGCATATCCGAAATTCGATTCGCGATTTGGCGATATTATACACATCACCACCGTTCGCGCTTTTGCAAAACGCCGATTTATGCTCAGACTGCGGCGTTTTTTTACGCAACACTCTGCACGTGCCTGTCGTGTTTGTGCAACTTGCCGATTTTACAAAAAATTCGTTATATTTTACCGCAAACTGTTGACAAAATTGGGATATTGTTGTAATATAGTGGCACAACAGTCAAAGGTGGTGAAAACATGTTTCTGTCGCTTCCCGCGTTGCTCGACGGTCTGAGCCGTCTGCAATTCAACCTGCTCCTGCTCGCGATACCCTGCGCGGTGCTCGCGCTGATTGTGGTCGTCAAGTTTTTCCCGTGGTACCGCCGCCGATTGTCGTACAAACGCGCCGTCGCGGAGTTCAAAGCGCGGCATAACGGCGCGGTAAAAATATACTATCCGCTGTCTGAGCTTATCCAAAACGATGAGCAGGGGGCAATATACGGGCGAATCACGGTGCATAAGATCAACGGCACCGAGCCGCTGTGGTTTACAGACCGCGCCGACCGCAGAATGATCGGTCGTCCGAGAGCGTCGGGGGTCTCGGGCTTCTTTGCCGCATCGGGCAAGAACGTCATTGAGGCGGAGTACAACGAGACGGGAACGGCTGTGCCGAATCGCCGCCCCATTCCCGAATCCGATTTTTTGCTGAAAAACGCGTCCACGTCCTCTGTCGGTGTCAAGAAATATTTCGCGACACAAGAATTTGACGTGAGATGCGACGAACCCTGCGTCATCGTTTTCGACGGAGACACAAATACGTTCGCGCTGTTGCCGCTGACAGACGACACCGCCGCCGCAACAGCGTAAAGCATCAGAATATCGGGTCAGCCGACTCCGCTCACGCTGTAATGCGCAAATAATCGGACAAGCGCGGTCTGACAGGTCGCGCTTGTTTTATATGCCACGCAAAGCTATCGCATTTATTTTCCCCCGTCATTGCGAGCCGCGCGAAGCAATCCAGAACTCCGCAACCTCGTCCAATCTCGCGTTTTACGAGGGTTTGGACGGGGGAACGGGGGGACTGGATTGCTTCGTGCGCTCGCAATGACGGGGGTTGGAACGCGGAAAAAAGTAAATGCAGCAGCCGTGGCAAACCCCGATTATTCGCTTGACAAATCGCGCAAATACGTGTAAAATGCAGAAAACTTATAATCGAGGTGCGCAATGGACTATATCACATCACCGAACGCCCCTGCGGCAATCGGTCCGTACTCGCAGGCGATACGCACGGGCGGACTGCTGTTCCTGTCGGGGCAAATCCCGCTCGACCCCGCCACGGGTAACATCGCCGAGGGCGGCATACGCGAACAGACGGCGCAGGTGCTGCGCAACATCGACGCGGTGCTGACCGAGGCGGGTCTGTCGGCGGCGAGCGTCGTAAAAACCACGGCGTTTTTGACCGATATGGGCGATTTCGCCGCGTTCAACGAGGTCTACGCGACGTATTTCACGGGCAAACCCGCGCGCTCCTGCGTCGCCGTAGTAGCCCTGCCCAAAGGCGCGATTGTCGAGATCGAGGTCGTCGCGGAGGGGTAAATACGATGTCGCATATATGCAAACCATGACACGTGCGCAACCGTAGGGGCGGGGTTTACCCGCCCTTTCGTTTGTTATGCGATACAAAAGGGAGGGTAGACCCTGCCCCCACCTGTCATTCTGAGCGAAGCGAAGAATCCCCTAACTAATGCGCATTGTCGGGGGGATTCTTCGCTTCGCTCAGAATGACAGGGGTGAAAAACGCGCCGACAATGTCGGCGCGTTCGCGTATTCAAGACCTATTTCTGCTCGTAGACTTTGTTCGCTTTCATCTCGGCGAGTTCCGCGTCGGTGTAGCCCAACTCACGCAACACGGCTTCGCTGTCCGCGCCGAGCTGCGGTGCCTTCGTGTACGGCAGTTTGTCCACGCCGTCGATTGTGATCGGCTGACGCACCATCGTGCGCGGCTGCGACGGGTAATCGACCGTCTCGAACGCTCCGATTGCCCACGCCTGCGGGTCAACGAGTACTTCTTCCCACACCTGCGCGATGGCGAACGGGATATCCTCGCGCACGAAAATCTCCGCCCAGTCCGCCGCGTCCTTTTTCGCGATCTGCTCGTCGAGAATCGCGATGAACTCGCGGTTGAGGTGCTGCTCCATGATGTTGTTGATCTTGTACTTCTCCTCACCGACGAGGTCGGCGCGGTCGATCAGCGGCATGAAACGCGGGTAGAACTGGTCAAACGGCGGCATGGAGAGCTGAATGAACCGCCCGTCGCGCGTCTTGTACACGTTGTTGAACGGGTTGTCCGCTTCGAGACGGCTCATCGGGTACGTGTGACCCAGCCCCTCGTACTGCGCCGCCTGAATGTAGATGCCCTGCGCGAAAATCGCGGAGTGCAGCAGGTTGACGGACACCTTGTCGCCCACGCCCGTGAGTTTTGCCTTGTACAGCGCGACCATGCAGCCCGCCGCGAGGTTCAGTCCCGCCGTGTGGTCGCCGATACCGGGGATCAGGTTGTTCGGCTCGGTCCCCTCTTGGTACAGACTGCCGAGCAGTCCCGAACGCCCCCAGAACGCCGTGAAATCGTACCCCGGCAGATCCTTGTCGGGACCGACCTCGCCGTAACCCGTCAGCGAACCGTAGACGAGTTTCGGGAAACGGTCTTTCAGCGACTCGTAGTCGAGACCGAGCTTCGCGAGTGCCTGCGGCCGCCAGTTCGTGACGAAGATATCCGTATTGTCGAGCAGGCGGAACAACGCCTCGATACCTTTCGGGTCTTTGAGGTTCAGCACGATACCGCGCTTGTGCGCGTTTTCGAGGTCGAACGTCGTGTTCTCATACGGATCGCCGAGCCGCCCCTCCGACACGCCGTTAAAGCGCACGAGATCGCCCGACTTCGGCTCGATCTTGATAACGTCCGCACCGAACTCCGCAAAAAACCGCGCGGTCGCGGGAACGGCGATGAACGTAGACATCTCGACTACTTTGATGCCCTCCAATGGCTTGTTGACTGTTGACATAGTAATTCCTCCAATATAGATTTGCGTTGTTACCGATTTGCTGAAAATGTCGCGCTTTCGCGCTTGACAAATCTTGAATGATGTGCTACTATACATAGCAGAGGGCGCAACCTCCTTCTATGGTGGTTGACCCGTAGTGGTTTAGTGTTTCAGGCTATTGACCCGAAAAACCGTCACCGGACAGGGTGGCGGTTTTTACTTTTTGTTTCCCTGACATAGATCGTGATTGTGTAAATCCCGATGTGAAAGGTAATCCTCAAAGTCGTTCACCGCTATTCCGCTCCGTCGGGCAAAGCCCTCCTGTCGCTCAACTTAAAATTCTCGCTTCCGTGAGACGCGCGAATTTACCTCGCTTCCGCTCGGAGCCGACTGTGTCGGCTTTAAGTTCTACCCAACGATTTGCTGCTATGCATAGCAGACATTATTTGATTATCCGCTCGCGACGGCAAAGCCGCCGCGAGCTTGCTGTATCAATTCTTAATTGCCGAGCTTCTCAGCAATCGCCGCCGCGCTCGCTTTTCCCGCGCCCATGGCGAGGATTACCGTTGCCGCGCCCGTCACCGCGTCGCCGCCCGCCCATACGAACGTGTGGCTCGTGAGTCCGTCGTCGTCCGCGATTATGCCGCCGTGGCGGTTCACGTCGAGACCGGGGGTGGTGGACGCAATCAGCGGATTCGGGCTGGTACCCGCCGCGATGATCACCGCGTCGACCTCGATCTCGTCAATCGCGCCGTCAATCGGTATCGGGCGGCGGCGACCCTTTTCGTCGGGTTCGCCGAGCTCCATCTTCTGGATTTTCATGCTCGCGACGCGCCCGTTCTCGTCCGCGATGATCTCCGTCGGGTTCGACAGCAGCAGGAAGTGAATACCCTCCTCCTCGGCGTGTTCGACCTCCTCGTGGCGCGCGGGAAGTTCGTCGCGCCCGCGACGGTAGACGATGGACACGTCCGCACCGAGACGCTTCGCACAGCGCGCGGCGTCCATCGCGACGTTGCCGCCGCCGACTACCGCGACGCGTTTCGCGCGGTACACGGGCGTTGCGGCACCCTCTTTGTACGCTTTCATGAGGTTGATGCGCGTCAGATACTCGTTCGCGGAGTACACACCGAGCGCGGATTCGCCCGAAATCTTCAAAAATTGCGGCAGTCCCGCACCAGAGCCGACGAACACGGCTTCAAAGCCCATGTCGCCGAGCAGCTCGTCAATCGAGACGGCTTTGCCGATAACGGCGTTCGTCTCGACGGTCACGCCGAGGGCTTTCAGACCCTCGATCTCGCGCTGGACAATCGCTTTCGGCAGACGGAACTCGGGGATACCGTAGCTCAGCACGCCGCCCGCGACGTGAAACGCCTCGAACACCGTCACGTCGAACCCGCGTTTCGCGAGATCGCCCGCGCACGTCAGTCCCGACGGACCCGAACCGACGACCGCGACCTTGTGACCGTTGGATTTCGGCTTCTCGACCGCTTTCTGCGGCAGAGCGTTGTGCGTATCGGCGGCGAACCGCTCCAAACGACCGATACCGACGGGGTCGCCCTTGATACCGCGCACGCACTTGGACTCGCACTGCGACTCCTGCGGGCAGACGCGACCGCACACGGCGGGGAGCGCGTTCGTCGTCGATATCACGTCGTACGCGCCCTCGAAATCCTCGGCGGCGATTTTAGCGATAAATTCGGGTATCTTCACCTGAACGGGGCAACCCGAGACGCACGGTTTGTTGCGGCAACCGAGGCAACGCTTCGCCTCGTCCACCGCGGTCTCGCGCGTGTAGCCGAGTGCGACCTCGCTGAAATTCGCGTTGCGCACGTTCGCTTCCTGTGTCGGCATCGGGTTCTTTACTAAACTCAAATTTGCCATGACTATACCGCCTTTCCGAACAGATTACACGTCTCGTCGTAAGCTGTCTTTTCAAATTCGCGGTACATCGCGCCGCGCGCGAGGGACTCTTCCCAGTCCACGGCGTGACCGTCGAAATCGGGACCGTCGACACACGCGAACTTCATCTCGCCGCCGACGGTGAGACGGCACCCGCCGCACATACCCGTGCCGTCGATCATGATTGGATTCATCGACACCGTGGTCTTGATATTGTAGGGTTTCGTGAGGTTCGCGACAGCCTGCATCATGCGCAGGGGTCCTATCGTGATAACCTCGTCGTACCGCTCGCCCGCGTTCAGACACTCTTCGAGCGCGACGGTCGTGAATCCTTTGCGTCCGTTCGAGCCGTCGTCGGTCAGGAGGTGCAGCGTCGTCGCCGCGTCGGTGAACTCTTTTTCGAGGATGATGCGGCTCGTGTCGCGGAAACCGATGATAACGGTAACGTCGGTACCCTGCTCGTGCAACGCCTTGGCAATCGGGTACGCAATCGCGCAGCCCACGCCGCCGCCGACGACGCAGACCTTTTTCAGCCCCTCGATCTCGGTCGGTTTGCCGAGCGGACCCGCAAAGTCTTGCAGATACTCGCCCTCTTCCTTGTGCATGAGCTTTTCCGTCGTCGCGCCCGCGACCTGAAACATCACGGAGACGGTACCATCGGCGCGGTCGTACCCGCCGATGGTGAGCGGAATACGCTCGCCGTCCTCATCTGTGCGCAGGATGATGAACTGCCCCGGTTTCGCGTTGCGCGCGACAAGCGGTGCCGCGACGGTCAACCGCGCCACCATGGGCGACAGCATCTCCTTTTTTACGATTTTATACAACTGTTATACCCCTTTGCATGTTTTTATGTTTATAATTCATTATGAGTGAAGCGAAGAACACCCTCAACCGTGCGCGTTCCCCGTTCTCGTATGGGGCGATGTCCGCATCGCCCCTGCTATCATTCTGCACCGTCTTTGTCATTCAGAGCGAAGCGAAGAATCCCCTTGATTATCGATTCATCGCGCGACATGCGTCGCGGGCTATACTCAGCGTTTCGCAACGCTGTCCGCGCTCGCCGCGCGGCGTTACTTTCTGTCGAGAGAAAGTAACCAAAGCTCGTTGGAGGGAACGCACCGCGCCCTTCTCGCTTCCGTGAGACGCGAGAACG
>JAISJJ010000094.1 GCA_031261585.1 Oscillospiraceae bacterium | reverse complement strand
GGGGTTTGTTCCCCGTTCGCGATTCGCGTTGCAAATTAACAATCAACGTATAAGCCCGACGGGATTGAGCCATTCAATCCCGTCGGGCTTTTTTACACCTGTCGTCTACTCCACGCTTTTCAAACTGTCCATCATTTTTATCCTCTTGATCACCGCGCCGAAAATGAGGTTGATTGCGGCGGCGGTGAGCAGAGATACGAGTGCCGACAGGGCGTATGACGCGGGTTTTATGTGGTAGAGGAACGCAATAATCTCGATCTTGTTGATGCTCAAAACGAGATACAGTATCGGGAACCCCAACAGCAGTCCGAACGCGGTACCGATTATCACGAGCAGCATGATCTCATAGAACAGCGTCAGCGACACCTCGGCGTTTGAGAAGCCCAGCACTTTCAGCGTGGCGATGCTCCTGTTCCGCTCTCGCACGTTGAGCAGCGACAGATTATACAGCACCACCACAGACAACGCAATGGAAAATATCATCATCGTGAGCTTTATCATGTTTATCGAGGACACGGCTTCCGTCACGGTTTCGACGCGCTCCCGCATACTCACCGCGCTCTGTGTGCCGTTGCCCGACTTTATCAGCTCCATCAACTCGGGCGTGTCGTCCGCCGCAATCCACATGCCGTAGGCGCAATAGTTGCCGTCAAACATATCGGAGGTGACAAAAATGCCCTTCGTCACGGCGGTCTCCACGATGCCCGTTATCTCAACCCTGTAAGCGTTCGTCCCCGCCGTGAGGTCTAAAACGTCGCCGCGCCGCACGTTCATCTCGTCCGCGACGGCTTTGGAGATCAGCGCGCCGCCGTGAGGTCTGATGGCGGTGAACGCAGAGTCCTCGGCGATTGAAAACACCTTGACGCTCTTCACCGCGTTTTCACTGCGCGCCGTCATGAAATACGTCTCGTACGTCTCATAAGCGCGTATTTGCCCGCTCTCTTTCAGTTCGTTCACGAGACTGAGGAACTCGTCGGCGGACTCGCGCGTGTATATGGTGGAGATGTCGTACTTAAACTGCCCGCCGAGTTCCATGTCCACGCTGTGGTTCACGGTGTCGCCGATGCCGAAGCTGCAAACCAACAGCGCGGAGCAACCCATCACGCCGACGATAGTCATCACGGCGCGCGACGGGTTGACAATAATGTTGCGCACCGCCATTCTGAGCGGTAAATTGCCTTTCTCGGATTTGTCGCCGTCCGCTTTTACGTTCGTTAATTTCAGTAGAACACTGTCGCGCGGCGGTGCGGGGCGCATACACTCGGCGGGTTTTTTCTTTACCACTCTGCGGCAAACCGTCACACCGATAAGCAGGGCGAGCGCGCACATCGAGAGCACGGCGACCGCGCTCCACAGCGCACTGAAAACAATCCCGTCCGAGGCGGGCATACTGTACACGAGGTTGTATTTTATCAACAGCACATTCGGCACAATGAGCGGCGCAATCACCGCGCCGATTATGCCGCCGATCAGACATAGCACCGCGCCGAAACACGCGTAGTGCAGCGTGATGGCGCGATTGCTTTTCCCGATAGCTTTAAGCGTGCCGATATTCGTGCGTTCGCGTAAAATCAGCGCGCTGACCGTCGTCATGATGACGAGTATTGAGACGAGCAGGAATATGACGGGGAACACGTATATCATCTGCCGTGAGGTCGTGACCTCGCCGTTCAGCGCGACGACGGACTCTATCGCGTCGCGGTCGAATATGTAAATCAGACCTCCGCTCGGCATTTCCGCGTAATGCGCGTCTGTTTGCGCCTTGACCGTCTCGGGCTGATCCGTTTTTATCAGCACCTGATTGTATATCAGCTCGGGTTGCACGGGCAACCCCGTTTTCTCAAATATCGCAGCGCAGAGTGTGTCCTCGTCGATGAAAACGGGGCAATACGTGTACGTGCTGACCTCGGCAAAGCGCATAAAACCCGTCACCTCGAACTGCATGGCGGGATAACCGGGGATTTCTACCTCAATCGTCTTGCCGATATAATAATCGTCGTTTTCAATCTTGCCCACCGCGACTTCGGCGGCACCCTTCATGCTGATATCCAGCAGAACGCCCGACGTTCCCTCGACGACGACAGGCGCGGATATGGCGTTGTTGCCCGCATAAATCTTGCCGCTCCGCCGCCCGACACTGCCCTCCGCGTAAAAACGGTACTCGTACGCGCTGATACCGCCGCTGTCACTGAGCTCCGCGAAGTACGCGCGGTCGTCCGCGTCTATCGAGGAGAATTGCGCCGTCAAATCCGTGAGATTGCTCACCGCGAAATAGTCGTCGGTTCGCCGCTCCAACGTGAGCGTGTTGGAGACGAATCCGCAGAACAGCGTCACCGCGAGCATGGTTATTATTATCATAGACAGGTATTGCAGCAGATTTTTGCGCACATCTCTGACCATGAGTTTCAGCATATTGCCGCGCGTCTCCGTCACCAAACCAACTCCCCTGAACTCGCGGGAACCTGCACCGAATCCTCGGTTATCCTACCGTCCGAGAGCCTGATGACACGCTCCGCAACCGTCGCAAGCTGTGCGTTATGCGTCACGACGATGATCGTCTGCCGACGTTCCCGCGCAAGCCCGATGAGCAGTTCCACAATCGCGCGCCCCGTGTTGCTGTCCAACGCCCCCGTCGGCTCGTCACACAGCAGTAGTTTGGGCGACTTGACGATGGCGCGCGCGATGGACACACGCTGCTGCTCGCCGCCCGAGAGTTGGCTCGGGAAGTTGTTCAGCCGCTTTTGCAGTCCGACAAGTGCCATGGCGTCACGCGCGCTGATACCGTTGCGACTCTCGGAGAGCTGTACGTTTTCAAGCGCGGTCAAATTGGGCATGAGATTGTAGAACTGAAAGACGAAGCCGATATCGTCGCGTCTGTACTCCGCGAGTTGCTTTTCCCTCAGCGCGGTGATCTCTTTGCCCTCCACCGTGACGCTGCCCGCCGTGCAGCCGTCCATGCCGCCCAGTATGTTCAGCAGCGTGCTCTTGCCGCTGCCGCTGTGTCCCAAAATCACGGTGAACTCGCCGACTTTCAGGTCAAACGAGACCCCGTCCAACGCCTTTATCTCGTTTTCACCGCTGCCGTACACCTTTTTCAGGTTGCTGATTTGTATGCCGCCCATAGGTTTACGAAACCTCCCGCAACAATAATATGCGAATCACGAGATGAATATCGCGTGTCTCGTGTCCTCGTAGGGGGCGATGTCCACATCGCCCCAGCTGTCGTTCAGCACCGCCTTTGTCGTTCTGCACCGTCTTTGTCATTCAGAGCGAAGCGAAGAATCTCATCGCACGACTTGCCCATACCTGTCATTCTGAGCACCCTCCTGTCATTCTGAGCGAAGCGAAGAATCCCCTTGATATTATTGATTCGCCGTTCTCGTCCTTGTCCTCGTAGGGGCGGGGTCTACCCGCCCTTTGCGTAATCTCACGCGCGACTTGCGTCGCGGGCAATTTTAATCGTTCCTCAACTCTGTCCGCGCTCGCCGCGCGGCGTTACTTTCTGTCGAGAGAAAGTAACCAAAGCCCGTTGGAGGGAACGCACCGCGCCCTTCTCGCTTCCGTGAGACGCGAGAAGGGCAGCGGCGGCGATGGTGGGCAGTCCCGCGACTTCCTTTAACCGAGGACGGCAGAATTTGCGGAATTTGCGTCTCATCACTCCAAAACCAATCAGCGTTGCTTCGCTATGGCGAGAAAACTGCGTCACGTCACATCAAAAGACCCTGCGGCTCGTTTCGCTACCGCACATTGACGGAATGTTCGGGGTTCGCTCGCGTAACCCACGTCCAACCCTTGCCCCCTTTCGGAAAGGGGGTGCCGTCCGCAGACGGCGGGGGTTTGTTCCCCGTCCACATCTGTTATCTGTTATCGGTCAGGTGTTCACCCTGTTGCGGTTTGCATACATGTTCAACTTGTGATGCACCTGTGTAATTATATACGTTTGAGCGGCGGATTTCAAGACCGCAAATGTTAAAATTGAGCGCGGTGATTATCAACCCACGGTTTAACCGCGTAGCCCGACGTTCGATTGACTGTCGGGTTTATTGTGGTATAATCGCGTTATGGACGTTCAAATAACGAATCGGAGAACTGTAAATGAACCTGTACATCGCGGAAAATATCCGCCGTTTGCGCCGTGAGCGCGACATCACGCAGGAGAAGCTCGCGGAACGCGTCGGGGTGACGACGCAAGCCGTGTCCAAGTGGGAGCGCGGCGATGCGTACCCCGACATCACGCTCGTACTGCCGCTCGCGAGCTACTTCGGCGTATCCACCGACGAGTTGCTCGGTCTGGACACCGCGAAAAACGAGCAGAAGATTATGGAATACCTCGCGGAGAACACGCGGCTCGCGAACCGCGGCAGAAACGACGAGCAATTCGAGCTGCTGAGACGCGCGCACGGCGAATTTCCGAACGACTGGCGCATCATGGCGGAGTACATCTGGTGCCTGAACTATGACGGCAGCTTCGACACGCTCATTCCGAGCGGGCGGCACTCTGCGGAGCTGACTCGCCTGTCAAACCGCATACTCGACGAGTGTACGCTCGATGAACCGAGTTACGCCGCCATGCTCGAACTCGCCACGCACTACGCACATGCGGGCGACATGGAAAAGGCGACGGCGTACGCGAATCGCTTCCCCGCGCAACCGTACTGCACCCGAGCGCAGATCACGGAATGGCTGTACGATACGGGTTCCGACGATTGGTTCGCACACCACCGCGCGAATCTGCGGCGCGACGCCGAAAATCTCGCGTTCGGTATCGTGACCGCCGCGAATCTCGGAACGGAGCCGCCGCGCGAGAAAATCCGCCTGATTCAGGGCGCACTCGACCTCCTGAGCGCGATTTTCGACGACGGCGACTACGGTGCCATGTACGATTCCGTGTTTGCGAACTTCAACTTCATCATCGCGTACTACCACGTCGAACTCGGCGAGTTTGACGCTGCCTTGACGCATATCGAGCGCGGTTTTGCGTGCGCAAAGGCTTATGACGAGCTGCCCGAGATCGCGCGGCATACGTCATACCTCGTGCGCGGCGTTGAGACGGACATGCGCAAGATTTGGCACCAGTACACGGGCAACGCGGTGTCTCTCCGTCTCAGCGAGCAGGAGACGCGTTACGGCGGCAAACCGTTCGGCGAGACGGACGCGTACCGCGCCGTTATCGGGCGGTATGAGCCGTTCGCGCAACCGAATAAATAGGTCACAAAAATTTCATTTGACATTCCCGATAACTGTTGTATAATAAGGTTGACACTGGAAAAAAGGAGGAACAATAATGAATCTGGAACCCGAAATGATGCGCAAGATTGCGGACATGAGCGAGAAGTACAAACTCAGCTTTTTCCGTGTGCTGACATGGTTCGCGGAGAACGACAACTGGGCAGAGACCGAGGACGATGCCGGTCGCCGCGTCGACAAGCTCTTGCAGGATCTGCAAACGTGGAAAGACGAGAAGTAACCGCCGCAATGACACACAACATAGAATGACGCGCCGAGTTTATGTTCGGCGCGTCGTTCGTCGTAATGCGGTCACGTGCGACGCGATACTCATGTGTGTTTTTCGCGATATCTCGCGCGATTAATATCGCCGTCTTTGCAAATACTAAAATAACGCTTGACAAAGAATGGTAACGGGTGTATTATAATAATAACGATTCCTATTAT
>JAISJJ010000064.1 GCA_031261585.1 Oscillospiraceae bacterium | reverse complement strand
AGTGTCATGCTGCTCGGCGCGTCGGCTGAACCTGTCGCGCCGCCGTCGGGCGTGATTTTTGACGACTACTATCTCGAGATGACTTCGAACCCCACCGTCGTGCCCAAGACCTCGGGGCTGTGGCTGTGCTTTGTCCGTTTCTCTATCAAGAGAATCTCCGACGATATGCCGGTGACACTGCCCTACGCGGTTTCCGTCGAGTGGCGGCTGCTGTCAGGCTCCGCAAAGGCGGGCGTGCATTTCGAGGACGCGTCGGGCATTGTCACAATCGCGGCGGGGCAATCGGCGGCAAGCTTCACTGTTACGGTGTACAGTACAGACGACGGCATTGACCTCACTAACCTTGAAAAGAGCCTGAACAGCGACTGGCGTTGGAACGGCGACCGCGTGTTCTACATACAGGCATATAACCCGCAGAATATTCATTTCAAGAACCACGCCGAGTCGCAGGAAGTGAAAATCACCCTGTGGAACGACTTTACATACGGCACGGGAGGCTTGACGCTTACAAGAACGGGCAATACGTTCAGCGACGGCACGGGTACACCGTTTCTCGCCACAGGTGTACCTGAAATGAATAGCTACGCTTATGACACCTATACAGAAAGAGATGACATCGTGAGCGTTCTCCCCGTTTCTCCTACGGGTGATTTGGTATTAACGTACCCGCTGTTTGAGCCTGAACAGTTAATAGACGGTCCGAACGGTAAGATTCACCCGCTTCACCCTAATATAGCAGAAAGCGGCGAGGTCAGCTATAAAATAGATGATACAGACAATAATCTATATAATCTGATTGCGGTCTATGACGGATACGCGGAATACAGCCGCCGCGTCGCGTATACAGAACAAAACGCCGTACTGGATCGCTTGGATGCAACTTTCGCGCTCAAGCTCGGGGACGGCGCAAAGGAATACAGCAGCGGTGGCTATTTATATTACGATACTTTGCACGAAGCTTTTTTTTGGCAGTCTGACCGTTTTAGCTATCCTGCTAAAACTGAGCAAAACGTTGTGTATACTTATGCATACCCGGAAAACATCAATGCCGACTTAGATATACAAAATGCTGTTAGCGGAGATGTTCCGCTTATGATAAGACAAGATTTTGCGGCTGATTTGCTTAACGCCGCCATAGAAACGAAAAAATCATTATCCCAGATTCCGATAAAAGTATCGCACTCGGTGGATGTCAAGTTGATTACGTGTTACACAGTAACTGAATTATGGGCTCCTAACAATGCGTTTTTAGTTCTAAGATATCATACTCTCTGGCCTGACGGCGGGTTGCTTGTGGATACTGAGCCGACTTTGACGTATTCGGTTCGTCCGCAGGGCGGCGAAACCGTCACGGGCATCCGCATCGGACTGTCGGGCGGTCAGACGGCGTTGCCTGTGCGCATCGGGTACAAAATCCCCGTGACGGTCGACTTCTCCGCGCCCGTCATCGTGCCGTCGAACACCTCGCTGTCGCTGGCGGTGGGTTCAAAGACCTATTACCCCGCGGAGGGGGCGGGAACTCTCACAAAAAGTGTCACGTTCCTCGTGGACGTTGACAACACATCGTCGCTGACCATCGGCAATATCAAGCTGAACAACGTGGTTCTGACGAAAAACAGCGGCGTGACGAGTACGTTCAACCTCACGCCTGTCGAGCAAAAGCAGGATTCCATCACAGGCGCGGTCACGGTCGCGTCGGTCAGCGGTTCACTCGTCGACTTCGGCATTTCGATACCGTTCAACACGTCGCCGAACGGTATCGCGGGTTGGTACACAAGCGACGAGACCGAGGGGAATTACGGCGGGAAAACGGGCGTGTTCCGTTTCCGTCCGTTTGTCGCGCTCGTGAGTGACGGCACGACGAAACAGCTTGTGCCGCTGTATGTTGACGCGAACAAGTCCGCGAATTTGCTCGTCGGCGACTTCACCGTGCCGTATAACGAGACGGGTACCGCGAAGAATTACGTCGTCGAGGTTATGTATTTCCCGCAACTCGCGGGCGACGCGTCGGGTTCTTGGGATTGGACGACGGGAACCGCCGTGCCGTCGGGCTGGTACTCGACGGGCAGGACGGGTTATGTCGCCGTCCCGCCCGCGGTTTTCCTCACGGCGGACGATTTGGCGATTACATATCCGAGTGTCTTGAACGGCTTGAACGACACGCTGTATTTGGAAGCGTTCGGCAGCACGTTCACGCTCGGTTACACTTTCAGCAAACCGTCGGCGACGTTCAAGAGTGCGGACGATTTCGCGTGGAGCAGTACGAACACCGATGTCGCGACGATAAGCGCGAACGGCGTGGTCACGCTGACAGGCAGTTCGGGAACGGTGAAGTTCACGTTAAAGGCGTTAAACGGCGGCGTTGACGGCAAGCTCGCGGCGATTGAGAGCCGCACCTTTGACGTGCGCTCGGGTCTGACGCCGAATCTGGTGATTCCCGCAGATGAGATTGTCGCCCGACGCAACGAGACGGCGGAGTTGCGTTGGAGCTCGAACCTGACGGAGCGTTACGCCGACGAGATCGTCGGAGAGGACAAGTCCGTCACATTTGAGGTGAAGATTTACGCCGCGTCGTACATCGGCGATGTCCTGACGCGCGGCGAACAGGTTCACAGCGGCGAAGTCGTCTCGACGCTCGCGGCGTTCAAGTCGGGATATACGATACCGTCGGGCTTGCTGAACAACATCTCTCCGACGGGCGGATACAGCTATATCGCGGAGGTCAGCGCGCTCAAACCCAACGGCAATCCCGAAAACTCGGGCGACAGACTGTCGGTCAGCGTCAATATCAGAGTTCTGAGCGCGCCCGCGACGGTGACGCTGAGCAGACTGCCGAGCTATTATCTGACGGATGACACCGCGATAATACCGCTGTCGTGGACGGTGCAGAACGCCGACGACAATATGCGGCTCGAATTTGAGGTGCTGAAAAACGGTATCAGTCTCGGGCTTGTAACAGACAAGGACACGCGTGCTTACAATATCGCCGTCGACACCGTCGCGGGCGGCGCGCTGAAAGACACGTACACCGTCACACTGCGCGTGAAAAACCCCGCCGAGGACGGTTGGAGCTACGATTCCTGCATCATATACGTATACGACCACAACGCGCTGAAACTCCTCGCGGACGGGCAGGATGTGGATACATATCTCCTGAGCAATCGGGATTATATCGAGAGCCTGTCGCCTGACGGTATTATCGCGCTCAACCGCGCAATTACGCTCAGCGCGCCCATCGGTTTCAACAAGGACGAGTATCCGTGGGGCGACCTGACCGACCAGTTCAGGACGGATTACACCACATCCGAAAACGCGGGAGGACTGTACGTATTCAAACGCGGCACGTACACGGACGTGCGTCTCGACACCGCATCGAGCTACGGGACAAAGACCGAGTTTCGTGTTTTCGGCTACGCTGACGGCGAGGTCACGGTCACGGCGCAACACGCCTACGCCGCAGATTTAGCCGACAGTCTCGGCGTGACGGTGGAGACACTGCGCAATCGGCTGTATCTGTTCAGTTTCCTGCCGCACACGGAAATAACAATCACGTCGGAGCAGACCAAAGAGGTCTGGACATCCGACAGCGACGGAAACGCCGCCATATACGCGAAGAACGGACTGTCGGGTCGGCTGTTCTTGGAAAGCACGTATAACGGTGTGTTATACCGCGCCACAATCAACGCGGACAGTCTGCAAACAGGTGAGCCGTCGCCGACCGAAGCCGCGCTGTATCCGCTGAACGCGTTCCGTCTGCTGCCCGCGGCACGGACGGAATTGACGCTGACGCTGCCCGACGGTGAGCCGTACAAAGGCGCGGTCACAGTTCACGCGGGCGCGTTCAAAAACGGCGAATACTGCGAAGCCGCGCAGCTCAACGGGACGATTGACGGCACAGTCGGCACAACGCTGAATGTCACCGACGGCAAACTCGCGTTCACGTGGGACGAGACGCAGTTCACAACAGCGTCAAGTGCCGCCGAGGCGACCTCCGCCGATAAAATGGAGTTCATCTACGAGCTGACGTTCCCCGTCACAGGCTTGTCGGAAATAGGCGGGTCTGCGACCATCTACTCGGCGGAGGTTTTCCCCGCGCTGAAAACCGTGACGTCGGGAATGGATTCGACGACGCAGATACGCACGGGCAGCGCGGTGGTGAAGCTGCAAACGGCGGGTTATCGCTTCCTGAAAAATATGGATAAGGTGGTAAAACCGTTCATAGCCAATCAGGAGGCGATTATCGGGGACTACGCCGCAGACCTCGCGGGATTTTTCAGGTATTTGGGACCGAACGCGGACTACGATGAGGTGAAAATCCGCACGCAGGTGCTGTGGTTCGGAACGGACAAGGACGAAGCCGTGGCGAACCGCACGGCTAAGATTCGCGACCACAACGGCAAGGCACTTGACGCCAACGGTTTGCAGACGAGCAGGACATTCGCGTACCCGTTCTCAACGATCGCGATCACCGAGAGTATCCTGACCCTAAACACGAATACGGTTAAGGACTGGATACCGAGACTTTCCGCCCGCGAGCTTGATATCGACTACGCGAAAACATCGGGAGAACTGGTGCGGCGCGACCTCTTGCCGTTCAAGGCGATAAATTTCACGGGTGTCGAATCGGTTTCCGACATAGCGGAAGAGCGCATGGACAATGTTCTGAACATGTTCGGCGGCACAGCAAACTTTGATACGTCGGGCATCGGCACCGCGCTGCTGTCCTCGGGAATCGCGTTTGTGGTGAGCAAGAGCGAGGGGTCGAGTCTTGACGATAATCAGAAATCGGCGTTCAATATGATAATTGTCCCGACGGCGGATCCTACTGTTTTCAGAACGATGATTTCAATGGGCATCGGCGGCGCGCAAACGATGAACGAAGGGCGCGTTTACAGGGTTGACCCCAATGTCAGCAGCTCAAAAACGCCTGGACTCGGGGACATTATCAAAATGGCGAAGGGTACCTATTTGGATAGTGCCTCCGATACATTTGACAAAGCCGCAAGCGGCAGCGGAACGCTCGGGTTCGGCATGAATATCAGTGCATATCTGGAAGGCGAATTAGAGTATAATCTGGTAACTCAAAAATGGGAGTTGGTAATACTGTCGGGCGGGGGCAACGGGGTTGTTGACCTGAGCTACAAATGGGACTTCAACAACTTTGTGGGTCCTATCCCCGTGACGGTGCAGGTGGCTCTCGGCGGCGTGATTGAGCTCGGGTTGCAGGCGGCGGGGGTAATTGACACCGACGGCACCCGTTCCGGCGAGTATTTGACACAGTTGCGTATAAGCGTCTATGTCAGAGTTTTCGCGGGAATCGGCTTCGACTACGCGGTTGTCGCGTTGAAGATAGGCATATTCGGCGAGGTAAAATTAACCGCGCAGTTCGCGTGGCTGAACAGTGATAACGAAGCCGCCCCCGGAAACGGGCAAAAGCTCACGCTCGGTGGAAAGGCTGGCATAGAGTTCCTCGCAAAACTCCTGTTTATACAGTACAAGAAGCTGTTCGTGCTGTGGGACGGCAACACGTCCAAGGAGTTTAACGACTGGAAAGAGATATTGGACTATTGGGAGAACGTCAAGAACGGGAGCGTGAATCGCGGGGAGGAATTGGTGTTAGAGCCGATGGGTACCCGTATGCTGCTCGGTGCGGCTCCTCAAAACGGGAGTTTGATACCCGTCTCATCGGAGAGCATCGTTGAGGAGCGCGATTATCTCGGTTACGGCGGCGCGCGCACAGGCTCGCTCACGGCGGCACCGTTACGGCGCGGTTTCGGGCTGTTGTCCGTCTCCACGCAGCTTATGAGCAACGCGTATCCGTACTCCGACCCGCTCGTCAGTGACGACGGAAACATACTCGTATACCTGAGCGACAACAACAGCACCGACGTGCGGAACACGGAGATATTTTGGGCGAATCTGTCGGGTGCGGGTCAACCCATAGACGCGCACGGAACGAGTGCCGCATTGATCGGGTACGGCGACTCGCAAATCACGTTCGACGGGACATCGAGCGGCGCGGCGGCGGCATGGGTGCGTCTGAACGCGGGACTGAATAAGGAAGCGGGCTCCGAAATCACGGCGGAGGAGCAGGCGATGATGATCTCCACGACGGAGATTATGGTGTCTGTGTTCAACGGAATGACGTGGGTCACAACGCGCCTGACAAACGACGGAACCCCCGATATGGCACCCGTTATAGCGACCGACGGCGGCAAAGCCGTCGTGGCGTGGCGTTCGCTCTACGCGTCCGACAACACGGATCTCACCAATTTTGACGTGGAGGATCGCATACTTTACAGCGTCTATGACGGCACAAGCTGGTCGGACACGGGCGTGATTTACAACGGCACTTCGGGTTCCGTCAAGGGCATAAAGGCGGAGATGATAGGCGACAAGGCACTGATTGTGTTCGCCGCGGACACGGGGAGCGCGGGCGCGAACGGACAGGAGATATTCTACGCGGCTATCGACGCTTCGGGCGTTTCTGAGCCTGTGCAGACGATCATTCGTCTGACAAACGACGGATATCTTGATGAAAACCCGCAGCTCGCGGCGGTCAAGCTGGACGGCAACGATACGAGCGGTCACTTCATTCTCGCGTGGTTCGCGCAGCACGCCGTTGACGGGAACGTGCGTTCGGATATCCGCTTCGCCGCCATCAACGCCGCGACGTTTACACCTGACGGCGACGTGTCGGACAGCCTGATAGGGTTGGAGAACACCGCGATCACCCCGACTTTCCGTTTCGTGAAAGGCGCGGAGTATTTGGAGGACTTGTCGGTTCTGTGGACTGAGCCCGCCGTCAAGGACGGAGCGACAGATGGCGAAATCGTCGACTACGACACGCTGAAAGCCGTCAAATTCATGCGCGACACCTACGGAAACTCGTACTTCACCGCCGCGCTCGAATTGTTTGAGGCGGGCGACTATGAGACGATTGACACGTTCGACGCGTACCGCACCTCCGACGGCGCGATACATACGATTCTGCTGTCCTCCGATTACGGCGGGACGCGCGAGATGATTCAGGTTCCCGTCGCGGGGACGGGCGAATATATCACCATCTCGCTGGCGCAGCCGATATCGTCGATTCACAGTGTCACGGCGAGCTATGAGAATAAGATTAAGCTGAACAGCATTTACACCGACTATGCGCACATCTGTCTCGGCGATGATATCCCCGTGGTTCTCAATATCGCCAACGGCGGTATCGAACCCATAACCGAGCTGAAAGTGACAATCGGCGGCGACGAGACGATATTTACGAATCTGAACATCCTGCCCGGTCGGAATCGCACACTGACCGCGTTCTACACGGTGCCTGACGACAGGATTGTCAACCCGACGTACACGATTGAGCCGAAGTTCGGCACCGCATACGCGGGCGCGGCGAAAATCACCGAGACCCTGCATCTGGATTACCCCGATGTGGGTGTCACGGGCGAGGAGATTCTGACCGAGCAGGACGGGGAGCGCGAGGTGCAGTTCATCCTGTACAACCTGAACGACGCCGCCTTGGAAAGCTCGGGTCGCAGGGTTAAGTTCGGGCTGTTCACCGACAGCGAGGGGCAAAATTCGGCGGCGGGCGTGACCATCACGGACGGCGGAGTGTTTACCGCGAACGATATTCTGCGCCGCATTGACGGCGGCGCGTTCTCGGTGAACGCAACCGTGGACATCGCCGCGCTGTTAAACGCGGTCGACCCCGTGGCGACGGAGATCCCCGTCAGCGGCATCAACGTCTACGCCCGCGTTTGGGTCGAGGAAAATGTCGGCGGCGAATGGCGCGAGGTCGCGGAGATTGACACGGTTAACAACATCACCCTGCTGAATTTCGACAGCCTGCTCAACCGCTACAACAACGAGACGGTGCGGCTCGTGTCGCAACTGGACAATTCGGGCGGCACTTCCGCGGTGAATATCACCGTGGCGAACAACTCGCTCGAAACAAGCTCCACGGGTAATGTGATAGCAACGCTGCTCGATGCCGACGGCAAGGCGTTGGAGACGCTGCAAACCTTTAACGACGGCGGGTTGATCTCGCTCAACGGCGAGGCGGTCGTCAACAGGACGCTGACGTTCTCAGCAACGGGCAGCAACGTGGAACTGCTGTACTCCGACAAGGTGATGGCGGGTTCCGCAAAACTGTCGTCGCTCAGGGTGATAGGCGCGGACGTGGCGTTTGACGCGGATACATTGGAGTACGGCATCAAGATGAACGGCAAAACGGTGTTGATCACGGTGCTGCCCGAGGACAGCTCCGCCGTCGTGAGTATTCAGGGTCTGACGGCGGGAGAACTGTCGGGTACGCTGAATCTGCCGCGCAACCGGGAGACGACGGTGACAATCGAGGTGGCAAACGGCGACGACAAGACCACCTACACGCTGACAATAGCGAACGGAACCATCGGCGGCGGTAACGGCAGCTTTGATTCGACCCCCAACGGGACGACCACCGAGGACGGTGAAACGCCGTCGGATAATCCGATGAGTGTGTTCACCGATGTCAAGGAGAGCGATTGGTTCTACGGCGATGTTGAGTACGTCGTCCTGAACGGTCTGTACAACGGAATCAGCGCGACAAAGTTCGCGCCGAACACGCCGATGACGCGCGCCATGCTCGCAACGGTGCTCTACCGCTTGGAGGGCGAGCCTGTGGTCACGGGGGCGAACCCGTTTTCTGACGTAAAAGACGGTCAATGGTACACGAACGCCATAATTTGGGCGGAGGCGAACGGCATAGTCGACGGCTACGGCAACGGCAGATTCGGAACAGACGACAACATCACGCGCGAGCAGATTGTGACGGTGCTTTACCGTTACGCAAGGTTCAAGGGGTATGATGTGTCAGCGTCAGCGGACATATCGCGGTTCACCGACGCCGAAAGGGTCTCGGGGTACGCGCTTGACGCGGTGAAATGGGCAAACGCCACGGGTCTGATGACAGGGCGCACTGCGACGACGCTCGTGCCTGACGGTACCGCGACGCGCGCGGAGGTCGCGGCTCTGCTGCACAGATTCGAGGAGAACATAGTGGCGGAGAACAAGGCTAAGGTGACGGAACCCGAGTAGAGGTGCGGGGCGGGAGATTTGTTCACGGGTGAATACGATTTTGGAAGCAGACACGATTTGATCGAGAATGCGGAAAAACGAAAATTCCTCAGAGTCACAAGGCTCTGAGGAATTTCGTTGCAGTAACACTCGGGTGGAGGTGGAGATGCCGCCGCACCGCGCTTGACTTGCGTTTGTAGTGGCTACGCGCGATGAGAGCAACGACGCAGCGTTTATCACGACGAAACCCGTCACGCTCGCTAAATTGAGGGGCGCGAACAGGCGCTGGTATGTAAGTTTTGACATGCGGTATTACTTTTCACAATGTTAAAAGTCGCGCCCCAACTCAACAGCGATTGCGCAAAACCCGATTTTATGATATAATGGTCAAAATCCCCACAGGAGGCTCCACATGCTTCTAACCATCGCCTACACGGGTGAAAGCACGCCCGACCTCGGGTACCTGCTGTACAAAAACCCGAACCGTTGCCCGCAGTCCTTTGACCTCGCGTTCGGCAGGGCGCACGTCTTTTACCCCGAGGTCACGGACGGGCGCACGACGGCGGCGTTGCTGCTCGACATTGACCCGCTCGACCTCGCGAAAGGCAAGGGCGGAAGCGGCGGGCTGTTCGATTATGTGAACGACCGACCCTACGTCTCGTCGTCGTTCATGAGCGTCGCAATCTCAAAGGTGTTCGGCACGGCTATGACGGGGCGCGCGGACGAACATCAGGCGTTGTCCGATTCGCCGCTGGAACTGTCGGCGGAGATAACGATGCTCCCGTGCAACTCGGACTTCACGATGCTCGCGCGCGTGTTCGAGCCGCTCGGGTATGACGTCAGCTATACGACGAGCGTATTGGACGAGAAATTTCCCGAGTGGGGCGACAGCTGCTATGTCGATTTGACGTTGCGCGGCAAGGTTCGCCTGCGCGATTTGCTGAAACACATATACGTCCTGCTGCCTGTGTTCGACAGGCACAAGCACTACTGGGTCGGCGACGACGAGGTGGACAAACTCCTGCGCAATGGCGAGGACTGGCTCGAAACGCACCCTGAGCGCAAGTACATCGTTGACCGCTACCTGTATCGCGGGCGGGGTCTTGTGGGCGAGTATTTTGCGCGCCTGAATGACGGCGTTTCGGAACCCGAGGAAACGCCCGTGCGCGAACCGAGCCTGAACGCGAAACGGCTTGACGCGGTATTCGCCGCGCTGAAATCGTCGGGTGCGCGAACGGTGATAGACCTCGGTTGCGGCGAGGGGCGGTTGCTCAGTCTGCTGCTCCGTGATGGGCAATTCACGAAAATTTCGGGTATGGACGTGTCGCAATCCGCGCTACGCCGCGCGTCGGACAGACTGCGGCTCGAAACGGCGAGTGAGCGCGTCGGCGAGCGCGTGACGCTGTTCCAAAGCTCCTTGACCTACAAGGATTCGCGGATTCGGGGCTTCGACGCGGCGAGCGTGATGGAGGTCGTCGAGCATCTGGACGCGGCGCGGCTCGCCGTGTTTGAGCGGGTGCTGTTCGGGGACGCGAAGCCGCGCGTAATCGTGCTGACGACGCCGAACCGCGATTACAACGCGGTATACGGCAAACTCTCGGCGGACGAAATGCGGCATGACGACCACCGCTTTGAGTGGACGCGCGCGGAATTTGCGGCGTGGACGGAGAGTGTTTCGGCGAAGTACGGCTACAACATCACAATCTCGGGAATCGGCGACATCAGCGCGGACCTCGGTTCGCCGACGCAGATGGGGGTATTTGAGTTATGCGAATAGAAATTCCAGAACTGTGCCTTGTCGCGCTCGTCGGCGTGTCGGGCAGCGGCAAGAGCACGTTTGCGAAAGCGCGTTTCAAGCCGACGGAGGTGCTGTCGTCGGACTTTTTCCGCGCGCTGGTGTCGGACGATGAGAACAATCAGGCGGTGTCGGCGCAGGCGTTCGACGCGCTGTATTACGTCGCTCGGAAGCGGTTGGAACTGGGTTTACTGACGGTAATCGACGCGACAAACGTGCAGGCGGAGTCTCGAAAGGAGATAATACGGCTCGCGAAAGAGCAGAATATCCACGCTGTCGCGATTGTCCTCGATTTGCCTGAGCAGGTCTGCCGCGAGCGCAACGCGGCGCGGAGTGACCGCAATTACGGTGCGGCGGTCATATCAAAGCAGTCCGCGCAGCTCAAACGCTCGATAAAGTACCTGAAAAAGGACGGGTTCCGCTTCATCTACACGCTCAAAAGCGAGGACGATGTCGCGGATTGCGAGATTGTCCGAACGCCGCTGTGGAACGACAAAAAGAGCGAAAGCGGTCCGTTTGACATAATCGGCGACGTTCACGGTTGCTTTGACGAGCTTGCGGAGTTGCTCGGTAAACTCGGTTACACCGTTGACGCGGACGCTTTCACGGCGACACCGCCCGAGGGACGGCGCGCGGTGTTCCTCGGCGATTTGTGCGATAGGGGACCGAAGAACGCCGAGGTTTTGCGGATTGTGATGAGCATGTGCAATGGCGGTGACGCGTACTGCGTACTCGGCAACCACGACGCAAAACTGCTCAAACACCTGCGCGGCAAGGACGTACAGCACACGCACGGTTTGGACGTTACAACAGAACAACTCGACGCGCAGGGCGAAGCGTTCAGGCGTGATGTTGCGGAGTTTATCGACGGCTTGATCAGCCACTACGTCTTTGACGGCGGGAACCTCGTCGTCGCGCACGCGGGTCTGCCCGAGAAATATCAGGGGCGCGCATCGACGCGTGTCCGCGATTTCTGCCTTTACGGTGACACGAACGGCGAGACGGACGAGTTCGGACTGCCCGTGCGTCTGCCTTGGGCGGAGGAATACCGCGGACGCGCACTCGTCGTGTACGGGCATACGCCGATACCCGAGGTGCGGAGCGTCAACGGCGCGGTGTGCATCGACACGGGTTGCGTGTTCGGCGGCAAGCTGACGGCGTACCGCTATCCAGAGCGCGAGACGGTTCAGGTCGACGCGAAACGTGAGTATTACGCGCCGATAAAGCCGCTTTTGCCCGAGAAATCGGACGAGGACTTGCTCGATATTGCGGACATCGCGGGCAAGCGGTACATCGGCACGCGGCTGCGCGGACGCGTCAAGGTGAGCGAGGAGCAATCGACCGCCGCGCTTGAAGTCATGGGACGCTACGCCGCCGACCCGCACTGGCTGCTCTATCTGCCGCCGACGATGTCGCCGTGCGAGACGAGCGGGTTGCCCGACTATTTGGAGTACCCGACAGAGGCGTTCGAGTACTACCGCTCGCGCGGGATCGAAAAGGTAGTCTGTGAGCGCAAACACATGGGTTCGCGCGCGGTTATCGTGCTGTGCCGCGACGCAAAAGCCGCCGAAAAACGCTTCGGCGTAATCGACGGCAGCGCGGGCATTATCTATACGCGCACGGGGCGGCACTTTTTCGACGACGCGGCGACCGAGCGCGCGTTGCTCACCCGCCTGAACGCCGTCCTCGATAAATCCGACTTTTGGACGGAGTTCGCGACGGATTGGGTGTGCCTTGACGCAGAGCTTATGCCGTGGTCGGCAAAGGCGCGGGAGTTAATCGTCGAACAGTACGCGCCCGTCGGACGCGCGGGGCGCAACGGACTTGCGACGGCTGTCGCGACATTGAACAGGGCGAGCGCGGACGATTTGCTTGACCGATACCGCGAAAAAGCCGCCATGCTCGAACGCTACACGGACGCGTACCGCCGCTACTGCTGGGACGTGCGAACGATCGACGACTACCGCATCGCGCCGTTCCACGTTCTCGCGACGGAGGGCAAGGTGTGGAGCGCGGAAAACCACGTTTGGCACATGGAGACGATTAGAAAATTCATCACAGGTGCAGATCCGATTTTCATGGCGACCGATTATATCGAAGTTGACACGACGGACGACGCAAGCGTCCGCGCCGCAACAGATTGGTGGCTTACACTCACAGCGGACGGCGGCGAGGGCATGGTCGTAAAGCCCTACGACTTCACCGTGTTCAAGGGTTCGACGATGCTCCAACCCGCCGTGAAATGCCGCGGGCGCGAGTATCTGCGCATCATCTACGGCGCGGAATACACGACGGCGGAGCACATGGTGCGTCTGAAAAAACGCTCCCTGAACCGCAAGCGCAACCTCGCACTCGACGAGTTCGCGCTCGGAATCGAGTCGCTCGAACGCTTTGTCGGCGGCGAACCGCTGTACCGCGTGCATGAAGCGGTGTTCGGGGTGTTGGCGATGGAGAGCGAGCCAGTGGATCCGAGGTTGTAAATCGCCGAAAGGTAACGTATTCCGCATGGCGCAGATTCATGCGCATCAAAGCCCGAAATCGGACGAAGTATCGTTCCGTTTTCGGGCTTTGTTGCTGTCGTATCGGAGTTGTCCCGTGTTCAACTCGCGTTCTGTACACGTCAGCCGACCATTGGCAACAATGCGTCGGGCTTGATAACCTTGACGACCGCCGCCGCAGAGGTTGCAAACGCCTCATCCCGCGAGACGATGTAGTCCGCGCCGATCTTTGCGGCGCAAATCGCCACTACCGCGTCCTCGAAGTCGTTCATCGGCAAGTCTAACGCATCCGTACAATCGCTCGCCGTCAGAGGGATTGTGTCGGTGAAGCTCATGAGTGTGCGTATCATTTCTTTCGTTTTTTCAGCGTTGTGCTCCTTGCGCAAGACATAGAAAATATCCGTCAGGCTGCTTGCGGAGACGTAACCGTCGATTTTCTTTTCTGCGGCAAATCTGAGTATCATTTGCGCTTCCGCCTGAAACTCGGTGTTGGGTTTCAGCGCGTCAACTATGATGTTGTTGTCGATTACCACTCTCATTACAGCAAGCCCTTCGCGCGCAAGCGTTCTTCCTTTATCGGGTCGTAAACCGTGTCGTCAGGGACGGACGGCTGATTCACTAAGGACATAAGCCGTTCAAAAGCCTGAATCTTATCCGTCTCCGCCGCCTTTTCCTCGCACACTATACGGCCGAGCCGCTTCCCGTGGCGCGTCACAATAACGTCAACCGTCTTGGCAAGGTCAAAATACTTCGCGGGATTAGTCTTTAACTCCGACAACTGAATCAACATAATTACTTCTCCTGTTTTAACTGTTTTGTTTAGCCCTGTTATTATATATCAATCAGACCTGTTTTGTCAACAGGCAACGGAGGTCTTTTTTGCTCCGCGCCACCTCATTTTCAAGTGCGCGATTCGCCGCCGTATTTCTCGCTCATCACCCTCGCCGCGTCCGCTAATCTCGTGCGTAGTGACTGCGGCGACATCACCTCAACGCCAAGCCCGTACTGCAACGCCCAATAGAGCATCGCGTTTTCGTTCGCCGTGACGCTGACACAAATCGTGTTCTCGTCCACCGCGCCTAAGTCAACATCGCGCCCGAACCAGTCCATAATGTCGCCGACAAGCCCGCGATTCGCGTGGAACACAACCTCCACGCTGTCGCCCGCAAACATATAGACGTGCTCCGCCATGTGGCGCGGCAAATCAAGTCCGTTCTGATACCCGAGCGTTTTCAGCGGCGTAACCGCGTCGTCCGTCAGCCGAATATTCGTGATTCTGTCAACGCGGTAGTTCGACACGCGGGGGTAACCCGTGCGGTTGCAAATCAGGTAATACCTGCCGTTCGTCGCCGCCATTTGATAGGGGCTGACGATGTATTCTTCGTTTTCCGCGCCGCTTTTCGACTTTCGCGGACGCGCTTTTTTGTCGATTCCGTATTCCGTGTACTCAAAGACGACCTGCTTGCCCGCCGAAATCGCCTCGTCGAGAATATCAATCGTGTAGAGCACCTGCTTGTTTTGCGGCGGATTTTCCGACATGTTGCGAATATGGCGCACCTTCGAGCTGAAATAGTTGTTGGATAACCCCTCGAGCTTCCGAATCAGCTCCTTGCATCGGTTATACGACAGCGTCTTTGAGAACAGCAGCCCGTCAATCAGGAGCCGCAACTCGCTGTCCGTTAACTCGCGGACGAGGTACCAGTCCGACATTATCGTCTCTTCCTCGCCGCGTTTATTCACGCGCGTTGACTCGGAATATTCGAGTTCGTACCCGCAGTCAAGCAGGTTCACCAAATTCCGCTTGATTGCCTTGCGGTCAACCTTTTGCGTGTACTCGCGCTCGAGCCGCTCGCCGATGTCTTTCGCGGACAGGCGATGATTTTCGTCGGAGTACTTCCGCAAAATGTCGAGAATATTCAAAATCAGCAGTTTTTTAGGCGGTATCGTGTAATTCATCGCGTTGTTACCGCGCAATTAGAGCGTCCATAGCCGATTCCATTATCTTAATCTTCTCCGCATAATCCGTCTCGGTCTACTCAATATAGCCAACGGTTAAATGCGCGCCGCGCCTGAATCTGAGCTTTGTAAAGCCTTCTATGGTTTCGAAATACTCAAATAAATCGCGACGGACGGTTTCCGCTTCGTCTGCCCCGCTGCCCTTATTTGTCAAAGACAGTTTCACAGCAATCCTGTTATCCTCAATCTGCAAGTATAAATTCGCGAAGTACTGAAACGCGTTTGGGTATCGAGCTTTCAATGTTTCGGGCAGAGAATACCACCAAAGGCACCAAAAACCGCCGCTCGGGTTGCTTACATAATGCCAGCCATAATCATTACTTTTGTCAATGTCAATAATATTGTCCTGCACAAGATGCGTGAAAAAGCCTTTATACGCGTGATTTGTCTTTTCTCGCCATTCGTTGATAGGTAGCGCGCGCCAAGAATTAACATCGTCGTCGATATATTTTAAGTACTCGATATAGCTGTTGTAAACAGCGTTTTCGCTCTCGTGTTTAGCGAAAAGTTCAAGCAAATCCGCCCGCGTGATGTTAACAACACCATCTTCACGGTATGCCTGCTCAACTATCTTGAAGTATACGCCAAACACGCGCTCGGATTTGAATTCTTCGCGGACACTTTCGCAATATCGGTTTATTTGGTCGCCGTGCGTCCCCGAAAAGGTCTTGTCCTCAATTACGATATATGTATCCTCATTGACGACCACTAAAACATCAATGTGCTCGTGTTGCCGCATAATGTCAGTAACCACTATATCTTGCGGTGCCGCTTCTCCGAGCATTTTTCGCAGCAGTTCTCGCGCGCACTCCGCGAGCGCAGGGTCTTTGCTTTCGTAGTCCCGCATTGCAAAGGACAGGAGATAGCAAATGAACGCGTCCTGAGTCAGTTCACTCGTGCCGTATCCGAATAGATTGTTGTGCATGGTGTACCTCCGTAATTTTCTGTGAATATCGTTACTATACTATTGCTTTCAGCAAAAAACAACCTAATATAATAGTATAGCACGGTGTGGACACATTGCGTTGATAATTATCGGCACCGCCATTTTTGATTCGCGTTGTCGTAGGGGCGGGTCTTGACCCGCCCGTTGTCCGCGTGATGCAGCGGCGGGTCGGTCAAGACCGACCCCTACATAAGATTTGCGCTCTAAACCAATCCGTCAGCGTTATTTGTCCACACCTAGGGAGCGTGGGAATGAGATACGCGGGATTTGCATCAAATATATTGACAAGTCATTGCATTTGTATTATAATAGCATTAATCTATCACGATATGGAGGTTTTATATGGCAAAGACAATACAGGTGCGCGTCGAGGACGATCTTAAAACTTCGGCGGACATTTTATTCGCGTCGCTCGGACTTGACACATCGACGGCGATTCGCATGTTTTTGGTTGCGTCCATGGAAGCGGGCGGTATACCGTTCGCCGTGGCGCACGGGATTGACCGCGACACCGCAATCAACGAAGCCATCGCGCGGCGCAAATCGGGAACGCCGTTTCTATCCGCAGAGCAGAGCCTTGCGAACGTGCGCGCCGCAATAAAAGCGGGAGCGGAATATGGCGGCTGAGCGTTACCAAGTCTACGTAGACGCAAAAGCTGACGGCAAACTCGCCGCGCACACGGAATTTTTGGCGCGTGTCAGCGAATCGGCGGCGTTGCGGTTATACGAATCATACGCGGCGGCACTCGGTTTCATCGGTGAAAACGCGCCGAGTTGCCCGATTTACACACCGCAGAAACCGACAGACGCGGAATTGCGGTATTGGCTGTTCGGGAAACGATACCGCATTGTCTTTGAGATAGTCGGCAGGGCGGCGTACATCTACGACATTCAAGATTGCCGCCAAGATACGGATAAAAATTTGGTGTAGCGCACGAGGTGTCGAGGATCGGCGCGTGAATGTTTACAGGACATTCACGCGCTTTTTTCGGTTGGCGCGATTTTGCACACCACCCCACATCCCTCTTGACAAATCTCCCAAAAGTGGTACAATCTACGCATAAGTTAATCGGCGTTTTGGACAACATCGCCGAAGCGCACATGAAAGGAGCAACACATGTTCAGACGCGTATATACACCGCTCACGGGGGACGCTGTCAAGGCGGCGTTCGCAAAGGTTCCCGCGCCGACTACGACGGACTCGTTCTCGCTCGCGGGGCGCAGAGTTTCGTTCACGACTACGGATTACAGCGACTACGACTTCGACTTCATCTCCGAGCGGCGGTTCGTGACGCACGGCGTCGAGATCGAGTACGCCGCAAAGCAGCTCAAACACGTGATACTGATCACGTACAAAATCCCCGGCACCACGAGCACATACACGGTGATCTGGGACACGAAAACCGACCTCGTGACGATCTTCGAGGCGTGGTTCGACACGTCGGATGAGAAGTACGCGCGCGAGGTCAAGCGCGAGATTTACTACGGCTGGAACAAGGCACTCGACGGGAAACCCGAGACGCTGCACGGGTTGACGAACCGTCTTGAAAACAAGTCCATCGTCTGGAATTATTGGACGGGCGAGCGTCGGCTCGACGTGTTCAACGCGACGTTTTACTCGACGTTCATCGTGCTGTCCGACGCGGAATCGGGTATTCCGATCGCGGTGCCGTCGGACTACATCAAGATCGACGAGGAGTTCTACATCTACTCGAAGATGGAGGCGGAGTTCTCGGGCGAGCTGTTCATCGAGGTGATCGACCTGTACTCGCTGAGAAAAATCGCGATGCGGCTCGGCTTCGACGAGAACGACAAGCTGAACTTCGGCGTTCACTCCGCCAAGGGCGAACTCGCGGGGCAACTCGCGACGTTCACGAATTTCACCGATTACGGCGGCAGTTACGACATGAACGCGCTGCCCGCCGCGCCCGGTGCGGACGCTCCGCCGCCGAAGGTCAAGGGCAGCCGCGCGATCTACCGTTTCCGCTTCGAGAATCCCGATTTTACGATTGAGGAAGCGAAAAATTCGGGCAAAGACCCGCACAGTTTCCCGAAAGCGGGTATCATGCTCATGCCGACGGGCAACTCCATGCCGCAATCGGACTTTTTGGCGGGCAAGTCGTTCAAACTCGTCGAGGACGAGGGGTTTGAGATCGAGTACGAGATAACGGACGTGGACGCGCTTAGATGGCGCACCGCCGACCACCCCGAGTGGCAGGAGGAGACGTACCGCGCGTTTGAAGCCGCCGACAACCTCTACATGTTCGGTCACACGCAGACGGGCGAGGACTTCGGCAAGACGATTCTCGCCGCCGTGGACTTCGACAACGGTCTCGCGACGCTGTACCACGCGAAAATCGGCAACAAGTACTCGAACCGCGAGGTCGGTTACGAGGTCAAATTCGGTGTTATCGAGATTGAGGGCGTTGCGGCGCATGAGCGTATGCGGCACAGTTTCACGACGGACATGGTCGGGCGCGCATTCACGTGGAACTACTCGGGCGGCGAGCAGGGTATCACGAGTATGCACACGTACACGTCGCCGTGGGGCTTGTCGTGGACGATTTTCCTCGCGAATCAGGAGGGCGGCATGATGTCGTCGGGTCCGTGCAAGTACATCAAACTGCGCGACGGCGAGGCGTACATCATGAGTTGGGTCGAGGAGACGGCGGGCGGCGGTCTCGGCACCGTGCTGCTGAATCTGCGCACGATGCACGACTGCGGCTTCATGTACGGCGCGATGGGCGAGGACAAACAGATAGGACTGTCAACGCTCGGCGCGTACGGGCGCGCCGCGGGACGGCTCGACGTGTTGAAGTACTTTGAGCCGCGGGGAGAATAGGCAACGCTACCGCATTTACTTTTCGTAAATCTATACCATCGTCATTCCGCCGCGCATAGCGCGGCACTTAGCGCGGCGGAATGACGAGTGGAAAACTAAATGCGGTAGCCATGGGGGAATAGGTGACGCATGGGCAATCGGGGTGTGGTTATACGGCGCGTTGGGTGAAAATTATGAAATATTTGTAAGGGGAGCATACTAAATGAATCATGCGCGTTTTATATCTGTTGCGGTTGCCGCTGTTTTGCTGCTCTTCTCGGTTGGTTGCACACACGTAACTGATGTGATGTCTCCGTCGCCGTCAATGGGAATCATTTCGCCGTCTCCGATTGTGCCTACTGCGCCGCTCAATCCAACACCAACCCAAACGCCTAATATATTTGTAACCGAGGTTCCGTATGCGTTCACCGACTCGTCGGCAGATGAGGTGTTGCCCACGTGGTTTCAGGAGGATGCGCTGAGTAAATCGTACGCCGTCGGCCCGATGGTTGAAATTACGTTCTCTAATTACGAATTTCATCCGAATGAAATGTCGGTGCGCTGGGAAATTCATTATCCACATATATATACCCCACACAATGACGAGGGATTAGCGGTTTCAGAATTCTGCGGCGATATCAGAGCTCTGAATATTGCGTTGCGCGAGGCGGCGATGTTGCTCGCAAAGCAGATTGAGGATTACGACGGGGATACTCTTTCGGACAACTGTTTGGGCTATTCTATTTACGGATTGGGGTTCATCGGTTACAATATTTTGAGCGCGGACGAGACTTCTATTACCGTGCGATACGCGGGTGCGGGCAGATCAGCGGGGCAAATGCGGCAATACACGTACAATTTCACGATCGACCTCGTGACAGGCGAAACAATGTCGGGTGAGTTCTTTCGCCGATTCGATGCGGAAACGTGGAACGCCCCCAATATTGACGACGCACTCGCCGAGAATGAAACAAAATCTCGCTGAAATTGAAAATTCGGAAAATTTTATGTTGCATCTCATCGAGTTTTGTGCTATTCTGTGTTGTGTATATTTGCACCCACAGGGTAGGGGCAAAAATCACACCATCATAACGCCGAATTTTCACGAAAGGGCTTGACAAAATGGATTGCGCGCATATAATGATTACAAGCAAGCAAGCAAGCAAGCAAGCAAGCAAGCAAGCAAGCAAGCAAGCAAGCAAGCAAGCGTGGCGCGGTAGCGGTTATACCGCAGTTTTGTCATACCTAAAATTACATAAAGCAACTCAAAAGGCGATTGTCCGCTATCCGTGCGGGCAGTCGCTTTTTGCGTTTTAACGTAGGAGGGCTTGCCTATGAGTAATGAGAACCGCCCGCCGTAGGCGTTTTAACAACGGCAAACACACGCCGCCTGTCGCACACAGGCAAAATAAATTTATTGGAGGCTTTCACTATGAAAAAGGCAATTACATTCGCATTGGTACTCGTTTTGGCACTATCCCTGCTCACCGCTTGCGGCGAAAAAGACAACGGCGGTTCTACCGACGGCAACAACACAACCCCACCCGCTTCACAGGGCGGCAACAACACCACACCAAGCGGCAACGGCGGTAATAGTGGCGTAAACATCAAGGACACGAGCATCGACAACTGGCAAGCCGTTGTAAAAGATTATTTTGGCATTGACATATCCTTGCCGAGCGGTTGGAGCGTTGACAGCGCACAGAGCCTTAACGGTATTAGTGATGTGACCGTTAAGTTTAAGGGCAATTTAGACGAATTAGCGTCATTTGCCGAAGCTGTTTTCGATTTGACAAAGGCTGTTACTACTGACGGAATACAATCGGCAACGGGTAGTACGGTTTATACCTCGTTTTCCGAAACTGAGGACTATTCAAACAGTTATTCGTGGAAATGGTTTCACGGGTCAAACAAAGCAAGAGTTCAAGTGATTGTGGAAAAGACCTATGACGGCTTGATTTCGCTGAGCATTGATGGCGTAACGAAATAAGAACGGTTGTCGAGTAACCACGCGGCGGGCGGTTCGACTCGAACGGCGTACTGCAAAATCAGCATACCGCGATATTCAGTCTGCGAGCCGTCAACGCGTGGAAATAGTCGCGCAAATCTCGCTGAAATTTGAAATTAAGGCTTGACAACGCTCCCCGCGTGTGGTAAGATAATCGAGCCGCTTTGAAAGGGGTGCCTAAGTGACGTGCAATCGCAGCCGCGAGTGCCGTCCGCCACGACAAGCGAGACTCAAACAGAGGTATAGTTTTGACAGCAATCATCGAAACGGGCGGCAAACAGTACCGCGTTTCCGAGGGCGACGTTATCTTCGTCGAAAAGCTCGGGATCGACGCGGAAGCCACCGTCACGTTCGACCGCGTACTCGCCGTCATCGGCGAAACGCCCGCATTCGGCGCGCCCTACATCAGCGGTGCGACGGTCAGCGGCACGGTCGAGAAAAACGGCAAATCGAAGAAAATCATCGTCTACAAGATGCACCCGAAAAAGGGTTATCGCCGCAAACAGGGTCATCGCCAACCCTACACGCGCGTGCGCATCGACAAGATTTCGGCGTAGGAGGGCGACATGGCACATAAAAAAGGTCTTGGCTCGACCAAAAACGGCCGCGACAGCAAGGCAAAACGATTAGGACCCAAGCGCGCGGACGGTCAGTTCGTCCTCGCGGGCAATATTCTTGTGCGTCAGCACGGCACGCGGATTCACCCCGGCAACGGTGTCGGTCTCGGTTCCGACTACACTCTGTTCGCCCTGCGCGACGGCAAGGTCAAGTATGAGCCGATGGGCAAGGATCGCAAAAAAGTCTCGGTTTATTAGCAGTTTTGGGGCGAGGCAGCGGTTATCCGCTCCCTCGTCCTACCCCCGTTAACTGTTAATCGTTCTTTGTCAATTGTTAATTGACAAATATCCGGGTGTGGCGCAGTTGGTAGCGCGCTTGACTGGGGGTCAAGAGGCCGCAAGTTCAAGTCTTGTCACTCGGACCACGAAAACCCTTTGCGTTGCAAAGGGTTTTTGCTTTTGCGGTTTTATCGTGCGGCGGCAAAATGGCGTTCCGTGT
>JAISJJ010000058.1 GCA_031261585.1 Oscillospiraceae bacterium | reverse complement strand
CAGGTCGTCGCGACATCGAAGCGCAAACTGCGCTACATCGCGGACGCGTACAGCACTAAGAACAACCTCGAACTCAAACCGCAGCCGACGCAGTTCACGGAATTCTCCGAGCCGCACGTCGTCTCGGCGGTACTGCGCGGCACGATCCCCGCGCCGAACGCGGCGCGCGTCGTGTCGCTGACGGCGAACGCGGGTGCGACGACGGTCGAACACAGTAACGGCGAGGTGTCGGCGAAAACGCCCGTCACCGTCAAGGCACTGTACTCCGACAACGACGGCGCGTTGCGCACTGCGGTGTCGAAATTCGAGGCGAACACCGCGCTGCCGAACGCGAACAGCGCGAATGTCCTCGCGCACGTCTCGACGGGACGCGACACGTACGGCGCGGCGTCCGACGGCGCGATTGAGATTCGCGTACCGATCGAACTGCGCGCGAACGAGGTCGTCTCCCCCGAACTCTCCCCTATCGCGTCTGTGGCGTACGACGAGACCGCGCCGAGCGACAACACGCAGAAACCGTCGCTCGTCATAGCGCGCGCAAAACGCGGCGACACGCTCTGGTCCGTCGCGAAACGCTACTCCGCGACGCGCGAACACGTGCGCGACGTGAACGCGCTCGAGGACGAGAACATCGGCGAGGGTTCGATGCTCGTGATTCCGAGGAAGAAGTAGGATTTAACGCAACACACCGCAGGCGGAACCGTCTGCGGTGTGTTTTTGCGTTGCATTGCAAAAAATGGTTGTAACGCGGCGGAATTTGTGATAAAATCAAGGAAAATGTCGAGCCGACGGAAAATAACGGCGCAAACGGAGGAACGCACGATGAAAAAACTCACCGCACTGTTACTCGCGCTCATGCTGACGCTCACGCTCACCGCGTGCGGCGCGACGACTAAGCCCGCCGCAAGCCCAACACCCACACCCACCGCAAGTCCGACACCCACGCCCGACGCAAGCCCAACGCCCACTCCTGACGCAACGCCTGAACTGCCCGCGCCCGCTTACATAACCATCAAAGACGAGCAGTACAGCACTGCCTTGACTGAACTGGATTTATCCGAACGCGAACTCACGGATTCGGACATAGAACCGCTGAAATATATGACAAATCTGACGGAGTTGGTTCTGTACACCAACCAAATCAGCGATATCACGCCGCTCTCGTCGCTGATAAATCTGACGGTGTTGCGCTTGGGCGACAACCAAATCAGCGACGTGACACCGCTCGCGCCGTTGACGAATCTGACGATGTTGCGCTTGGGCGGCAATCAAATCGTCGACGTGACACCGCTCGCGTCGATGACAAGCCTGACGGAGTTGAGCCTGTGGAGTAATCAAATCAGCGATTTAACGCCGCTCTCGACATTGATTAACTTGACAAACTTGGAGTTGCTCGAAAACATAATTGTCGACATCACGCCGCTTTCATCGCTGACGAACTTGACAGTGCTGGGTTTAGGCACCAACCAAATCCGTGATATAACACCGCTCACGACGCTGACAAATTTGATTCAACTGAATTTGGACGAAAACCAAATCCGCGACATCACGCCGCTTGCAGTTCTGACAAATCTGACGGATTTGTATTTGAGAAAAAATCAGATCAGCGATCTAACGCCGCTTTCATCACTGACGAATTTGACATTTCTGGACTTAGGCACCAATCAGGTCAGCGACTTAACACCGCTCGTACCGTTAACAAATCTGACGGATTTGTATTTGAACGAAAATCAAATCAGCGACACCGCGCCGCTTTCGTCACTGACGAATTTGACATTGCTGGGCTTAGGTACCAATCAAGTCAGCGACTTAACACCGCTCGTGCCGTTAACAAATCTGACGGCGTTGAGTTTAGAAAATAACCCAATCAGCGGTATTGCGCAGCTCGCGACGCTGACAAATCTGACGGCGTTATATTTGAACGACAGCTTTATCAGGGACGTCTCGCCGCTTGCAACGCTGACAAATCTAACAGGATTAGGGTTGTACCGCAATCAAATCAGTGATATCGCACCGCTCGGGACACTGACAAATCTCACGGAGTTGTATTTATTCGACAACGAGATCAGCGACATTACGCCGCTTGCGTCACTGACGAACCTGACAGATTTGGGCTTGAGCGAAAACCAAATCAGCGACATCGCGCCGCTCGCGTCGCTAACGAATCTGACGGGGTTGAGCTTGCACCAAAACCAAATCAGCGACATTACGCCGCTCGCGTCGTTGACGAAACTGACGAGTTTGAGTTTGTACCAAAACCAAATCAGCGACATCGCGCCGCTCGCGTCGTTGACGAGCCTGACAGGGTTGGGCTTGAACGACAATCGAATCAGTGACATCGCGTCCCTCGCGTCGCTGACAAATTTGACGGAGTTATATTTGCACGACAATCGAATCAGCGACATCGCGCCGCTCGCATCACTGGCAAATCTGATGACATTAGCTTTGAACAGCAACGAAATACGCGACGTTACACCGCTTGCGCCGTTGACGGAACTGTCAAAATTGTGGATAAACGTCAACCGAATCAGCGACATAACGCCGCTCGCGTCTTTGAAGAACCTGACGGAGTTGTATGCAGGCGACAACCAAGTCAGCAACGTCACGCCAATCGCGTCACTGACAAGCCTGACGGAGTTGTGGTTAGACGACAACGAAATACGTGATATAACATCGCTTGCGACACTTACAAACCTGACAAGGTTGAGCTTGTACGGCAACGAAATCCAAAACATAACGCCGCTCTCATCGCTGACCAATCTGACGGGGTTGTGGCTATACGGCAACAAAATCCAAAACGTCGCGCCGCTCGCCCCGTTGACGAGCCTGACAGCGTTGAATTTGGACGACAACCAAATCTATAATATCACATCGCTCGCATCGCTGACTGAATTGGAGGGGCTATCGCTGAAAGGCAACAACATCAGTGATATTACACCGCTCGCGTCGCTGACGAACCTGATATGGCTGTATTTGAACGGCAATCAAATCAGCGACATCACGCCGCTCGCGCCGCTGAAAAAGCTGCGAGCACTGTATTTGAACGATAATCCTCTCGCACGGCAGCAAATTGCCGATCTGCGCGTCTCGCTGCCGAGGTGCGAAATCAGCTTCGGCTATAATCGCACATAGCAGTTAATCGCCGCGCACCGCGTCAAACTCCGCCGCACCCCGCACAAAATCGAACGCCGCGTCCTCCGATAACGCCGCGTACCGCTCGCGCTCCGTCTGCGCCGTGCCGAACCGCTCCTCGGGCTTGTACTCACAGCCGCGCAGGAGCAATGAGGTGTGCGTATACGGGCGCGTCTCGTCCCACGAGCGCGTGAGTTCTCGCGCCGCGCCGAGGTTTTCGAGCGTTTTTTCGCGGTTTTGCAGCGTCGCGTACAGGCGCGCGAGTTCGCTTCGGAACTCGATCACGCGCGTGACGTAGAATCCGAAATCGTCGCCGCCGAACACAAGCGCGAATATGCCGACCATCGTCTCCAACGCGCAAATCCGCTCCGCAACGGAGAACTCGCCCGCGCGCAGCATGTTGCGCACCGTGCCGTACATCAGTTCCGCCTGACACGCGAGATTTTCCCGCGTCTGCCGCAACAGCTCGTCGCCCTCCGACACGCTTTCGAGCAGGGCGTTGCTCGTCACCCAATAATCAGGTGCCGTGTTCGCGTACTCGCGCGCCTTGTCGCGCTGCCCGATAGCCGCGTACGTGCAGCACACCATTTGCAAGGCACTCCAACGCAGTTCGTCGTCCGCGCACCCCGCGAGTACGCGCTCACCGACCGCGATTATCTCGGGGCAGTGGTAAAATTCGTCCTCGATATCGGGTTGATACAGGCAGAACATCGCGTTCATGTACGATACCATGATTTGGTAATCGTTCGGGAACTCACGGTACGCGGCTTGCGTATGCGCGAGCGTCGCCACGGTGTCGCCGATGCGCACGAGTTCCCGCTCGCGGTCGAGGAGTTCACGGACGCGCGCCTGCTTGCGTATCTCGCCCACGCCGAGCAGTTCATCGACCGTCACGTCGTAGAACGCCGCGATTGCGGGCAACAGCGTGATGTCGGGATAGCCCTCGCCGCGCTCCCACTTGGACACGGATTGGCTCGTGACACCGCAGTGCGCGGCGAGTGCGTCCTGCAAATTGCCGCGTTTCGCGCGCAGGGATTTCAGGGTTTCGGCTATTGTGATGTGCATTATTGTACCTCTCGTATTGGTATTTGCTGTGGGATACGAGGGCGGATGAAGACATCCGCCCCTACGAATCATGCCGACATGTATATAGTAACACAACGCGGTTATTTTGCAATAACCGCGTTGTTGTATTTCGGTTGCGCGAATCAACGGTCAGTTGGACGCGTTCAGCTTCTCCATCGCCGCGACGAAGCGCGGGTCGTCGCGTATCGGGTCGAAGTCCGGACCCGCGAGTTTTTCGATAATCACGTCGTCAACATGCGCGTGTTCACCGTCGAACATCGAGGGAAGTGCGTCGAGCATCGCGAACGCCTGCTCGGGGTCAACCGACACGTACATCGCCGCCATATCGACCGCCATACGCCCCCACACGGCACCCGCAATCTCCGTATCGCCCGTGTTCATAGCCTCGACCGTCTCCATATTGAAATACTGCGACATATTTTCGATCATGCCCATTCCGTCAGCGGAAAACATCTTCGCGTAAAGCCCCACCATGGAGTCGCCCGATATGGCACTCGTCTGCACATCGCCGTCCGTCGGCACCATATCCGTGACAATGTCCGTGACCATATCCGTGAGCGCGGGATTTATGAGCATCGGACTTGCGAACGCCGAGATTTCCTGCACATTTTGCAGCATTTTGCTGTATTGCTCCGTGTCCGCGCCACCGCGCTGCGTGTCAACGCGCATGAGTATCGCGAGAGCCGTCGTCATCACGGCGGCGAACATGAAAATACTCTCGCGCAATGTCCGCACGCTCTCGTCGTCGTCCGCGACATTTCCGCTCCCCAACAGGTCGCTCATGCACACGATAAGCGTGTACTCGCGCGCCTGCATCGCGCTCGGCAGCTTTTTGGCGAGTTCAACCGCCTTTGCCTTGTCGCCCGCGTTGGAGTAGGCGGCGCAGAGATTAGACTCCGCCGTGTTGCGCACCTCGCCGTCGGTAGAGCGGTCGAGAATACGCTCGAAAATCTCAATCGCGTCAAGATTGTTGCGAGTGCGGTCGCCGTGGAACAGACCCATGAGGTGCATCGCGAGGTCGAGTTGCACCTTGTCGTTGCGCGGAAAATCACGCGCGAGTTCGCGGCGCAGTTCGGTTACAGCGTCCATGTCGCCCGCGAGTGACTTCGCGGATATGAGCTTTCTGACCTCCGCGATACGTTCGTTCTCGTCAATCTTGTCGATACCGAGCAGCGCGTCCGTCGTCACGCCGAAGTACCGCGCGACGGCGGGCAACGTCTCGATGTCGGGCGTAGTCTCGCCGCGCTCCCACTTGGACACGGTTTGGAACGCGACATTCAGGCACCGCGCCAAGTCCTCCTGCGTCAAGTCGCGCTCGCGGCGGAGCTTTTTCAGATTTTCACCGAAGTAGATTTGCATAATGCACCTCGTTATTCAAAAAAATTCTTGGTCAGGCAAAGCCAGACCATCGCGGATATTGTTGTGCGAATCTACGGACGGTCGTCCGCGTTCAGTTCCTCCATCGCCGCGATGAAGCGCGGGTCGTCGCGTATCGGGTCGAAGTCCGAACCCGCGAGTTTGCCGAGTATCACGTCGTCGACGTGTAGATTACCGTTGCGGAACAACGCGGGAATATGGTCTATCAATTCGAGTGCCTGCTCTTTGCTTATAGGAATCAACATTGCCAATGTGTCAACAAAGATGCGTCCGCTTAGCGCGGTCGAAACCGACGCGTCGCCCTGCATAGCGTCGTATGTCTCGGCGTTTATGTATTCTTTTGAGCGCGAGAAATCTGTTTGATCGAGATATATCATAGCGTGTATGTCTTTCGTCAGGTCATTCGGTTCGGTCAGCGGGAACGACAAAACATACTGTTGAATCTTGAACACGTGCATAATCATCTCGTCAAACAAATCATATTCCTCAGTGCGCGGCAACGCCGGCGGCATGAGAGTTATCAGCGCGTTCTGCAATTCGACAGTGAACACCCTGACAAACGCGCGCAGCATGTCCGCAGTTTCAGCGTCGTGCGGGACATTCACATCGCGCGTGCGCCGTATGCACCCCAACAGCGTATGCTCGCGGGCTTGAAGCGAGGACGGCAGCTTTTTCGCGAGTTCAGTCGCCTTTTGCACGTCTCCGATGTTGACGTAGGCGTGGCACAGCTCGCACTCCGCCATGTTGCGCACCGCGCTGTCCGTTGAGCGGTCGAGTACGCGCTCGAAAATCTCAATCGCGTCAAGATTGTTGCGCGTATGGTCGCCCTGAATCGTGCCAATGAGGTGCATCGCGAGGTCGAGTTGCACTTTGTCGTTGCGCGGGAAATCGCGCGCGAGTTCGCGCCGCAGTTCGGTCACAGCGTCCGTGTCGCCGGCGAGTGACTTCGCGGATATGAGCTTTCTGACCTCCGCGACGCGCTCGTTCTCGTCGATCTTGTCGATACCGAGCAGCGCGTCCGTCGTCACGCCGAAGTACCGCGCGACGGCGGGCAACGTCTCGATGTCGGGCGTAGTCTCACCACGCTCCCATTTGGACACGGTTTGGAACGCGACGTTCAGGCACCGCGCCAAATCCTCCTGCGTTAAGTCGCGCTCGCGGCGGAGTTTTTTCAGATTTTCACCGAAGTAGATTTGCATAATGCACCTCGTTTGGAGTGTTCAACGCGTTGTGGCACCATTGTAACCGCAAACACCACGAAATGCAATAACCGATTTCGGGAGCGAGGTTCGCCGAGTGCGGGAAATGTTCGCTCGGGGGGGGTGGCAAATGATTTGCTATGCGTATTTATGTTATGGCTAAGCATCTGCATAAACACCGCGAGTTGCCTTTCTCGGTGTTGGATTTTTTATAAGTCGTGCGGTGTGTCCACACCCCATGAAATTCGCACTTGACAAATGACGGCATAGCGTGGTATTATATTTCTCACGCCTGTGTGCGCAACTTTATCCGAAGCATCGGGGTGTGGCGAAGTTTGGTATCGCGCATGGTTCGGGACCATGAGGCCGAGGGTTCGAGTCCCTCCACTCCGACCACCGCAATGTCGAGCCCGAATCAACAAATATTCTAAGAATATTTGCTGATTCGGGCTTGACTTCTTTTTACGCACTACCCTCAATGTGTCTGAAATTTTCGTCGCACACCAACCATTTGAAATTTACTTTGACAAACCCCATCGCGTATGTTAAAATCACATCGTAATTTCATGCGCAGAACTCGGGTGAAATTCCCGGACGGTACCGCCACTGTAAACGCACACATTCGTGCGAAGTCAGGTTCCTGCGCGGAGGGTTGACTTGCGGCATTCAGGTCAATCCGCGTTAGTCGCGGCAATGCTGTCGCGGTTTTTTATTGCGGCGAATGGATTCGTCGGACGAAATGTCGCTGCAACAGAAAGTCAAGTTGCCGCAACGGCTACAATACGTTTGAAATCGGAAGTCACATATATGTACATGGCAATTGCGCTCGCAATCGGGTTCGCGCTTGACGCGCTGATCGGCGATCCGCGCCGAATCGGACACCCCGTAATATGGATCGGGCGGCTCATCACCCGTTGTGAGCGCACGTTGCCGCGCAGTTTCGGCGGCGGCGCGGCACTATGGCTCATCGTATGCGGCGTGTCGTTCGCGGTTACGCTCGCGCCGGTGCTTATTGCGAGGCATATAAGCGTGTGGCTGTGGCTCGCGGTTGAAATTTGGTTCGCGTTTCGGCTGATGGCGGCAAAATCGCTCAGGGACGAGAGCATGGCGGTGTTCCGCGAACTCGGGCGCGATTTACAGTCGGCGCGGCGGCAGATATCGTACCTCGTGAGCCGCGACACGGAGCGCATGTCGGAACACGAGATAATCACCGCCGCCGTGGAGACCGTGGCGGAGAACACGACGGACGGCGTGGTCTCGCCGCTGCTGTATTTCGCGCTCGGCGGCGCGCCGCTCTGTATGCTGTACAAGGCGGCGAGTACGCTCGATTCCATGGTCGGCTACAAAAACGAGAAGTATCTGCTGTTCGGGCGTTTTTCCGCGAGAGCGGACGATGTGCTGAACTTCATTCCCGCGCGGCTTGCGGGGCTTTTGATGTGTCTCGCGGCACTTTTCACGGGCGCGAACGCGAAAAACGCGCTCAAAATCTTCCTCCGCGACAGACGCAATCACGCAAGCCCGAACTCCGCGCACACGGAATCCGCGTGTGCGGGCGCGCTCGGCATCGAACTTGGCGGCGGCGCGAGCTACTTCGGCGAGTACCGCGCAAAGCCCGTCATCGGCGACAAAACGCGCGACACGGTCCCCGACGATATTCGCCGCGCGAACGCGCTGATGTACGTCACGGGTGTTCTCGCGCTCGTGCTTTTCGCGGCGATTCGCGTCATTATTTGGAGTGTTTTATGAAATATACGCACGGCGGCGATACGCGCTCGTACTTTGAGCGTTACGGGAAAATGCCGCTCGACTTCTCGTCGAATATCAACCCGTATCCCGTCCCCGACAGCATAGCGGCGGCGGCAGTCGCGGCAATCGGCGACCTTGCCGCGTACCCCGACCCGTATTGCCGCGAACTCCGCGCCGCGCTCGCGAAAACGTGGACTTTGCCCGCCGATTGGTTTTGGTGCGGCAACGGTGCCGCCGACGTTATTTTTCGAGTCGTCTCGGCTGTCAAACCGCGCCGCGCACTCGTTACCGCGCCGACGTTCAGCGAGTACGAGGCGGCACTCGCGGCGAATGGCTGTGACGTGCGTCGGTACGCGCTGCGTGAGAGCGAGGATTTCGCGATAACCGACGGTATCCTGTCCGCAGCGGACGGTGCCGACATGGTTTTCATCTGCAACCCCAACAACCCCACGGGCAAGCTCGCGCCGAGCGGTCTGCTGCTCGATCTTGCGCGGACGGGCATAATGCTCGTCATTGACGAGTGCTTTCTCGATTTCACGGAGGAGACATCGTTCGCGCGGCATCTCGCGGACTTCCCGAATGTGCTGATTCTGCGCTCGTTCACGAAGCTGTACGCGATACCAGCCGCTCGACTCGGCTACTGTATCTGTTCCGACACCGACCTTGTCGAAAAGTTGTACATTGCGGGACCGCCGTGGAACGTGTCCGCTTTTGCGCAGAATATCGGTGTCGCCGCGTTGCGCGAGACGGAATTTGCGCGGTCAAGCCGAGAGCGCATAGCGGCGGAGCGCGAACGGCTCACGTCCGAACTGCGCAAGCTGAATATCACGGTGTTCGACGGCGCGGCAAACTATCTGCTGATCAAGGCGCGGCGCGGACTGCGCGCGGAGTTGGAGACGCGCGGCATACTGCTACGCTCCTGCGCTGATTACGCAGGACTGAGCGACGAGTTCTACCGCATCGCGGTGAAAAACAATCGCGACAACGACGCGCTGCTCGCCGCGTTGCGCGGCATAACGGAGGTTTTTTGACATGGCAAGAGCGATTATGGTGCAAGGCACCGCGTCGAACGCGGGAAAGAGCCTGATAACGGCGGCGTTGTGCCGCATTTTCAGGCAGGACGGCTATCGCGTCGCGCCGTTCAAGTCGCAGAACATGGCGTTGAACTCGTTCATCACGCCCGACGGCTTCGAGATCGGCAGGGCGCAGGCGGTTCAGGCGGAAGCCGCAAAGGTTGCGCCCGATGTGCGCATGAACCCGATTCTGATGAAGCCCACGAGCGACACGGGCAGTCAGGTTATAGTCAACGGCAAACCGTTCCGCGATATGCCCGCGTGGGACTACTACGAGCGCAAAACGCGTCTGCGCCCGTATGTCGAGCAGGCGTACAACAGCTTGGCGGAGGACTACGACATAATCGTCATCGAGGGCGCGGGCAGTCCCGCCGAGATCAACCTCTCGCAGGACGATTTCGTGAACATGGGCATGGCGAAGATCGCGCGTGCGCCCGTCCTGCTCGTCGGAGACATCGACAAGGGCGGCGTGTTCGCCTCGCTGTACGGCACTTGCGCGATAATACAGCCCGACGAGCGGGATTTGATAAAAGGGCTGATAATCAACAAGTTTCGCGGCGATTTGGAGATTTTGCGCCCCGGTTTGAAGATGATCGAGGACTTGTGCGCAAAGCCCGTTCTCGGCGTGATCCCGTTCGGCAGGTTTGATATTGAGGACGAGGACAGCGTTTCCGCCCGCGTGGAGTTCGCGGCGACACGTCAGGGCGCGATAGACATTGCGGTCGTGCGCCTGCCGCGCATCTCGAATTTCACGGATTTTAACCCGCTCGAGCGCATTCCGGGCGTGACGGTGCGCTACGTGCTTGACGCGAAGCATCTCGGCAGCCCCGATCTGCTGATAATCCCCGGCAGTAAAAACACAATGGCGGATCTGTCGGTTATCAGGCAGAACGGACTGGAAGCCGCGATAAAGCACTATGCGTCAAACAGCGGTCTCGTACTCGGCATTTGCGGCGGTTATCAGATGCTCGGCGCGACGATCTCCGACCCCGACGGAGTGGAAGCGGGCGGCGAGATGCGCGGCATGGAACTGCTGCCTATTGACACGGTGTTTCGCGGCGAAAAGACCACGGTTCAGGTGACGGGCGCGTTCGAGCGCGTATCGGGTGCGTTCGCACCGCTGTCCGACACGAGGTTCGAAGGCTACGAGATTCACATGGGCGAGAGCGCGACGGCGTCGCCGCCGCTCACGACTGTGCGGCGCGGTGATACGCGAGTCGCGGACGGCGCGTTTGCTGATAACGTCGCGGGGACGTACGTCCACGGGCTGTTCGACAGCGCGGAGGTCGCCGCCGCACTCGCGCAGATGCTCGCCGACCGACGCGGCATAACGCTCGAAAATTTCACGGCGATTGACAGCCGCGAGTACAAGGAGACGCAGTACGACCTGCTCGCCGCGTCCGTGCGCGAGTCGCTCGACATGGACGCGGTGTACAGGATTTTGGAGCGGGGCGTGTGAGGGTGGAGGGTGAGATAATGATTTTGTTTGAAACATACGGTAGCGTATTTTTAGGGCTTATCATAATTTTGGGCTTACCGATCGGCGTTACGGTCATGATTATCCGTGATTATCGTCGTCGCCGCGCGGCTCGCAGGCGCGCAAAAAAGGCTCGGCGCAAGCGCGACGAGGCAATAACACGCGAAATGTATGATCCCATCGACCGCCATTGAAACTAAGTGGTTAAAGCAAAGTCCGTTGTAAACACAACGGACTTTGTTGCTTTCCCGCCGCCCAAACCGCGAAATATCGCTTGCACAACTCACCGCAACAGCTCAAACTCATTCCTGTCACATCTGATCAAGCCGTCCGCCCGCATACGGGACAGTTCCGCGCTCATCGCGCTGCGCTCCACGGCGAGGTAGTCCGCGAGTTCCTGACGGTTTAGCGGTATCGTGAATTTGCTCTGTCCCGCAAGTTGCGCGCGTTCCGCGAGGTACGACAGCAGCTTTTCGCGGGTGTTATGCTGTGTGACGTGTTCGAGTTTCTGCGTCAGGTGAATGTTCTTGTTCGCGAGAATGTTCAGCATATTCTGAACGAGCCGCGCGTGGAACTCGCAGGCGTTCGTGCATGATTTGACTATGCGGCGGTAGTCGCACAGCAACACGGCGCAATCCGTCGCCGCGACGGCACTGACGGGCAGTTCCGCGGTCTCCGCACAGGCGAACGACTCGCCGAACAGGTCGCCGTGTTCGACCACCGTGATAAGAATACGGTTGCCGAAAAAGTCCTCCCTCATGATGTGGAGCGTCCCCGACAGCAGAACGCCGACCCGCTCGGGTGCTTCGCCCGCCGTGAAGATAAACTCTCCCTTGCCGAACCGACTGACGTTCGCGGAAAGGCATTTCAGCATTGCGAGCAGGTTCTCGCCGCTTATGTTCTCGAACAGAGCGCACTTGCTCAGAATCGGTAAATATTCCTTCATTTTTTACTCCCGTGTTGGATTTACAACGGACTTCGCGCCGAGAGTATACTACAATTACGGTATAAAATCAAGGAGGAATCTCAAAAAATGGACAAAATGTTCTGTATGCAATGCGAGCAAACTGCGGGCGGCAAAGCCTGCACGGACGTCGGAGTGTGCGGCAAGAGTGCCGACACCGCCGCGCTTCAAGACAAACTGACGGGCGCGTTGATCACCGCATCGCGCATAGGCGCGGTAGTCTCGGACGAGCTGCTGATCGACGGTCTGTTCGCCACCTTGACCAACGTCAACTTTGATAACAACGCCCTCTCCGCGCTGATCGCCAAAGTCGGTCTGCCGCACTACGATATGTACGAGGTGCGTGACGCGGACGAGGACACACGCTCGCTGAAAACGCTGTTGCTGCTCGGCGTACGCGGCGTTGCGGCGTATGCGTACCACTCGCGTGTACTCGGCTATGATGTCTCGGCAATCTGCGCCTTTATCCGCAAGGCGTTGTCCGCGATAGGCGAGCCTGAGTGGGGCTTAAACGAACTGCTGCCGCTCGTCATGGAGTGCGGCAAGGTCAACCTCGACGCACTCGCGCTGCTTGACAGGGCGAACACGGAGACCTTCGGCACACCCGAGCCGACGACGGTGGAACGCACGGTGGAATCGGGCCCGTTTATCGTCATCAGCGGTCACGACCTGCGCGATTTGAAACTGCTGTTGGAGCAGACCGAGGGCAAAGGCGTGAACATCTACACCCACGGCGAGATGCTGCCCGCGCACGGCTATCCCGAGCTGAAAAAATACGCTCACCTGAAAGGCAACTTCGGTACGGCATGGCAGAATCAGCAGCGAGAGTTTGCCGATGTCCCGTGCGCGTTCCTGTTCACGACAAACTGCCTGATGCCGCCGAAACCGAGCTATTCCGACCGCGTGTTCACCACCGCCGTCGTGGATTACCCCGATTTGGTGCATATTGCGGACAAAAACTTCGCGCCCGTCGTCGCAAAGGCGATTGAACTCGGCGGGTATGCCGAACCTCAGAGCGGCGGCACGTTTACGACGGGATTCGGTCACAACGCGATACTCGCCAACGCCGACGCGATTGTCGATGCCGTCAAGAGCGGCGCGATAAAGCACTTTTTCCTCATCGGCGGCTGTGACGGCGCGAAATCGGGGCGCAACTACTTCACCGAATTTGCTGAGCAAACCCCGCCTGACAGTGTGATTCTGACACTCGCCTGCGGGAAATACCGTTTCAACGGCATCGACTTCGGCACGGTTGCGGGGTTGCCGCGTCTGCTCGACATGGGGCAGTGCAACGACGCATACGGCGCGATCACGGTCGCGCTCGCTCTCGCCGAGGCGTTCAACTGCGGCGTGAACGATCTCCCGCTGTCGCTCGTCATCTCGTGGTACGAGCAAAAGGCTGTCAGCATACTGCTCACACTGCTGCACCTCGGAATCAAAAACATCCTGCTCGGTCCGACACTCCCCGCGTTCGTGTCGCCGAACGTGCTGAACTATCTCGTCGAGCACTTCGGGATTGCCCCCGTGTCAACGCCCGAAGCGGATTTGAAGAAGATACTCGGATAAATATCTTCAAGGGTATGGAAAATGCGTTGGTGAAATGGTTTTTGCGCGAACCTGTTGTAGGGGTCGGTCTTGACCGACCCCTACGTACCCCAAGCGGAAAACGGGCGGGTCAAGACCCGCCCCTACGACGACGCGAATCCGTAATTGTGTTACCGCAATTTTCAACGCAAAATGTCCATCTCCTATTTTCAAAATATAATACTAAACGCGGCAGTGACACACCATGTCACTGCCGCGTTCGTATTTATTAACCGCCCGTTACACAGGCGGTGCCGACGGTATCGGTTCACCGCGTCCGTTGCGTGTGCCGCCGCCGAAATTGCCGTCAGGCGGAGCGGGTCGATCACCGAAATCGGGTGTTTCACCGTTGAAATCGGGTATCTCACCGTTAAAATCGGGTCTCGTACCGCCGCCGAAGCCACCGTTGCCGCCGTTCGGTCGGTCGCCAAAACCGCCGCCCATACCCGTGCCGCCGACGCCGCCCGTCGCCGTCGCGGACAGCACGCCGTTGACGTAAATATCGTAACTCGTACCCGCCGTGATTGCGGGTGCCGAAATCGCGACGTACCGCAGCGCGGCGTTCGGCGTGTAGCTCGCGAGTACTGCGCCGTCGCTCCGCACGGTTATCTCCGCGCCCGCCGCCGCGTTCTGCACGACGACGTAGCTCTGCGTCGATGCGGTGCTGCTCGGAATACCCGTACTCACGCCGCCGAAGATCACGGTACCGCCCGTTATGTTGATAGAACCGTCAGCATCAAGTGCCTCATCGCCGTGCGAGTTCTCGCCGATGATCGACACGACCCTGCCGCCCGAGATATTGAGCGCGCCGTTCGAGTCCAACCCATCGCCGCCCGCGAGAATACTGATATCGCCGCCCGAGATGTTGATCGTATACGTGCCGCTCTCGCCCGCCGCGTTGATGCCGTCGTCGCTCGACACGATGTTTATCTTGCCGCCCGTGATGGTGACGGTCTCGCTCTCAATACCCTCGTACGACTGCGTTATATTGATATCGCCGCCGTTCACCGTCAGGGTGTCTCCGCCTTTCAGCCCCTTTTTCACGGCGTACACGGTGATCACGCCTCCGTCGATCACGAGGTCGTCCTTCGCATGAATACCGTTGCGGAAACCCGCGTTGACGGTGAGTGCGCCCGTGCCGTTGACGGTCATGTTGTTCTTCGCGAACAACGCGGCGCACGGTTCCTCTTTGTCGGTTTTCGCGTACACGTAGTTCGCTCCGCCGTCCGTGAGCGTGTTCGCCGTGCCGTCCGCGAGCGTGACGGTGAGATTGCACTTCGTCGCGTAGATCGCAGCGCCCGTCCCGTTCGTGATATCCGCGTTGCTGAGAATCAGCGTCACATCCGTATCTTTCGGCGCGGTGACGAGAACGCCGCCGTCCGAGAGCGTACCCGTAAGCGTGTACGTCCCCGCGTTCGCAATCTCGACCGTGCCGCTGAATGTTGACAGGTCGATGTTTTTTGACGTGACGACGGTCGTCGGTACGTCTATGTTGTCGGACTCGCCGTCGTCGCCTGTCGCGGCGTTCGTCGCGGCGCAACCCGTGAGGAGCAGCGCGACCAGTAATATGCCGATCAGTTTTTTCATGGTTCCCCCTAAAACTCCGCGTTTGACTGCGCGTCAAGCACGAGTGTGATGTTGAGATTGCCGTTGCGGCACCTCAACTCGTCGATGAAGTCCTTCTCGGACAGCCCGTCGCGCGTGACGACGGAGTAGTTCAGCTCGTACAGACTGCCGAGGTCGGCGGTTTTCACGCGGCGCAGCGTGTTGGACAGCGTGTACTTCTGCATCACGCCGTCGAACGCGTTCTGATAGTCGAGGTTTTCGGGTATCGTGATCTTCAAAATCTTCTCAGTACCGCGCGCCTTGCCGAATTTCAACACCTCGAGCAACGCCATAACGCCGCACATCACCACGCCGACAATCGCGGCGTACAGCAGAAAACCCATGCCCGCAGCAAGTCCGACCGCCATCGAAAACAGCACGTACGTGATGTCTTTCGGGTCGCCCGGCGCGCTGCGGAAACGTATGATCGAGAACGCGCCCGCAAGTGAGAACGCCCGCGCGACGTTCGACCCGACGAGTACGATGATCGTCGCGATTATCGCGGGCAGCAGCACGAGCGTCACCGCGAAACTCTGCGACGGCGACCGCGTCTTGTGCGTCCTGATGTACACGAAGCTCACGAGCAGTCCGAGCGCGAGCGCGACACCGAGCGCGGCGGCGAGTCCGCCTACGCTGACCGCGACGCTGTCTGATGATTTGAATATGGAACCAAACATGTATGCACCTCTTTGTAGTTTGTTGCCTGCGCGCCGTTTGGCGCGGGATTTTCTCTGCGTTTCGCAACTCTGTCCCGCCTGCGGCGGACGGGCGTTACTTTCGTTCGGGAGAAAGTAACCAAAGCCCGCAGGGGGTTGCGACCCCCTTGACCCCGAGTTCACCGCGCCCTTCGCGCTTGCGTGAGACGCGCGAACGGCAGCGGCGGGCGATTGGTAATCGCCCCTACATACGCCCCGCAACTCCCGTCCAACCCTTGCCCCCTTTCGGAAAGGGGGTGCTGGTCCGCAGACGGCGGGGGTTTGTTCCCCGCAGCTCTCGTCCAAACCCCGAAATTGTTAATTGTCAAGGGACTTGACACCGAGTAAATGAAGTAGTATACTTCAAAGCGAGGTGTGGCAATGGCAAACAAGTATTTCAAGAGTTCGAAACTTTCAGAGGCGAAAGCGCGGGAGATAATTCGGT
>JAISJJ010000006.1 GCA_031261585.1 Oscillospiraceae bacterium | reverse complement strand
CAGCGCGGGTACCATCGTGAACAGCGTCATCGCTTTTTCGTAGATGCCGAACATCGAACCCGCGACTTCTTTTGTAAGTCCCGCGCCGTCCATGAGCGCGGAGCGCACAATTTTTGTGTCCGCGAGCGACACGACGGACATCGCCGCCGAGCCGAGTGTGATGGGTATGCTGACTTTGAGTATCGTCCCGAGCGTCCTGCCTATCGGTGCGGTTTCGCCGCGCAGGACAATCGCCCTGTCAGTGCGTCGGCGTTTGTAGATGATAAGTACGGGCAGGGCGAGCGCGAGTCCGATAACCGCGCCCGATATTGCGGCGGCGGCGGCGGTGGACTGCTGAGCCGCTGTCAGTATCCTGCCCATTTTCCCGTTTTCGAGCAACTGCTTCGGTATCGGGCGCAGCACGAGCCACGCTACTCCGAGTCCGAACACGAGTTTCGCCGTCACCTCGACGATCTGCTTCACCGCGGTCGGCATCATGTCCGAGTACCCCATGCTGTACCCCTCGTAGACGGACACGACACAGCACAGGAACACGGCGGGCGACAACACCCGTATGGCGAGCGCGGCATCCTCGCCCTCCATGAAGCTCGCGAGTTGCGGCGCGAACACGAACATCAGCACGCTGGCGACCATGCCCACAACCGCAAACGCGGGGAGCGCGACCTTGAAATACCGCCTCGCCTGACGCGTCTCACCGCGCTCCACAGCCGCCGACACGAGCCGCGACATCGCCGTCGGTATGCCCGCGTACGATATCGCGAGGAGCAGCGCGTAGACCCTGTACGCGACGGAAAACAGTCCGTACGTGTTGTCGTCGAGCAGATTTCCGAGCGGAATTTTGAATATCGCGCCGATAATCTTCGCGAGAATCGCGGCTGACGCGAGTATCGCCGCACCGCGCAAATAACTGGGACGACTCGATTTTTGGATATCAGGCATCATGTTACCTTTCACGGGTAGATTCAAATTGATTCAACATGCGTAATCGCATACCTTCAAGCGGATGCAGGGTTGTCGACGATTTTCTCTGTGGATAACCTTGTGGATAATGTGGAAAACCTTTGCGGCGCAAAACTTCATTTCCCGACGGGGGAATATTGCGTGTAATTTATTGTTACTTATTGGTTGTATTTGTCATTTTAGCGTCTTGTCACTCGCCGCGCTCACGCCTGAGCACTCGGATATCTCGCCCGTAAAACGGCAGAACGTGGTACTCTCCCTCTATGCGCGACGATATCTGCGGAGAGTATCGGCGGCGCACATCGTCGATGGAGAGGTTCGACGTGAGTATCGTGCTGCGGTGCGCGATGAGCCGCGTGTTGATCAGCTCGTACAGCGCGGAGGACGTGAACGAGGTCTGCATCTCCGTGCCGAGATCGTCGGCTATCAGCAGGTCGCACTCGCGCAGTCGGCGCGTTTCGAGCCGCACGGCTTCCTCATCGTCGCCCCGACCGAACTTCTCATCTTCGAGCCGCGCGAATATTGCGGCTATCGTGTCGTACACGACGGAATAGCCGTTCCCCGCGACGACACCCGCGATACACGCGGCGAGATACGTCTTGCCGAGACCGGGCGCGCCCGTGAAAAACAGGTTTTTCGAGTTTTTCCCGAACGTCTTGGCGTAGTGCGCGCACACGTTGCGCACGAACGCCATGTGACGTTGCGCGGAGACACCCGTCTGCGCGTCGGGCTTGTCGTCATAGTAGGTGATGTCGAAGTCCTCGAACCGCTGTGAGTCCACGTTCAGGCTCGACAACTCGCGCGACACCTCGGCGGCGTACAACTCGCGCAGACAATCGCACAGCTCGCCGTCCGCGTACCCCGTGTCGCGGCATTTCGCGCATCTCGGCTTCTCGTCGAGCGCGTCGGGCGCGTAGCCGAGCCGTTCAAGCTCCGCGCGCAGGGCGGCTTGCAGTTGCGTGTTGCGTGTTTCGAGCATAAGCAGCGCGTCCGTGTCGCCGTCAATCGTGGCGCGCACAACGTCGGGCATCATCGCGGCGAGTTCCGCGCTGTATCCGTCCGCAATCGGTGAGCGCGCGAAAATCTCGCGCTCGCGCTGTTTCTCGTCGCGCTCATGCCGCAATCTCAGCTCGGTGAGCGTCTCGCGCGCGCGTCTGAGTGCTCGTCCGTCATAGCCCATTATAGAACATCCTCATCGTCGAAATCAGCAGATTTTTTGTCGCCCATGGACTCCATGAGCTTTCGGAGACGCTCCGTCTCCGCCGCCGTGGGTGCTTTCGGCGCGGATTTTGTCGCGGCGGACGACGGATTGGGGTTCGCGCGCGAGTCTTTCGCGTTGATCTCGGTCACGGTGTGTACGCCTTTCGTGTGCCAGCTCTGCATTATCGAGTCCATGTAGCTCCACGAGCGTTTGCCCGTCTTGACGACGGTGCGGTCATACGCCGCGGCTATCGCGTCGGCGCGGAATCCGAGCGCGAGCCACGCGTCGGCGTACCGCCGCTCCGTCGGTGTCAGCTCGCGATCCTTTATCTGCAACGCGCCCATGACGGCGCGCAGTTCCTCGCGGCGCGATTCGCGCTCCGATATGTACGTCTCCGCCGATTCGAGCGAATCCACGCCGCCGCTCGACCACGCGTATGCCGTCTTTTCGATATAGCGCATCGACGGGCGGCGGTTGTCCCCCCGCGCGCGCATCGTCGCGTCGGCGCAGTGGTGCAGCAGGTGCATGATCACGTCGGCGGGCAGTTTCAACGTGCGGTACAGCCCCACGAGCCGCTCCATATCGTCGGACGACAGCGGTCTGCCCACGACGCGCTGCGCCTCGTCCGCTACCGACCTGAATGCGGGATCGCGCACCGTCTCGGCTTCGGACATCGTAGGCGCGGCGGCGATCTCGGCGGCTTTTTCGAGCGTCTCGTCGAGCAGTATCAACCCGAGTTGCGACAGTGTGAGACTCGCGCCCGCGATCTGCGTCTCGGTGCGGTTCAGCACTACCGCAGCGTCGCGGTCGGAACGGTCGCCGCGCGTCGCGAGGATATAGAGATACAGCAGGGCGGCATCACCGTCGCCCCGTCGGATCAGTTTATCGACCGCAACCCCGGACACGGTGATCGTCTCCGACTGCGGCAGCGTGAACTTTGCCACTCTCTAACCCCACTGTATTTTCGTTTTTTGTATGATGTCGATCGTTTCCGACGATTGGTATTATACCATAGCAAGCGTCAATCGTCAATGAACATTCCTGACAAACTCATGGTTCCCGCATTTACTTTTCCACTCGTCATTGCGAGCCGCGCGAAGCAATCCAGTCCCCCGCAACCTCGTCCAATCCCGCGTTTTACGAG
>JAISJJ010000001.1 GCA_031261585.1 Oscillospiraceae bacterium | reverse complement strand
GCCTCTGAAAGTTTAGAACTCTTGAAATACTTGTTTGCCATGCGACACCTCACTTTGAAGTATACTACTTCTTTTGCTCGGTGTCAAGTCCCTTAACAATTAACAATTAGGACGAGGGTTGCGGTCAAAACCGTAACCCTCGTCCTGCTCACGTTAATTGTTAATTGTTAACTGTTAACTGATAATTGACTTCGTTCTCTGCGCGTGACATACGCTTTATTATATTGTATACTCCACCCTTATGAACAACAACATCACTATCGACCTCGGCGCGCCGAGTCCGAAACAGGCGCAATTTTACCGCTCGCGGACGCTGTACACGGCTTACGGCGGGGCAAAGGGCGGCGGCAAGACCCATGCCGTGCGCGTCAAAGCGGTCGCGGGCGCGCTGAGACACGCGGGGTTGCGGTGTCTCATCGTGCGGCGCAGTTACCCCGAGTTGCAGGCGAGCTACATCGAGCCGATTCTCGCGATGGTACCCGAAGATGTCGCGGAGTTCTCGGCGACACGGCGCGCGCTGTACTTCACGAACGGCTCCGTGATACGGTTCGGCAACTTTCGTCAGGGCGCGGCGCGGCGCGAGTATCAGGGGCAGGAGTTCGACTGGATTTTCCTCGACGAGGCGACGCAGTTCACCGAATCGGAGTTCCGCGAACTCGGCGCGTGTCTGCGCGGTGCCACGGACGTGCCGCGGCGGTTCTACCTCACGTGCAACCCCGGGGGTATCGGTCACGCGTGGGTCAAGCGGCTGTTCATCGACCGCGACTACCGAGACGGTGAACGCGCCGAGGATTACAGCTTCATCTTCGCGTCCGTCGAGGACAATCTGCCACTATTGAAAAATTCGCCCGAATATGCGCGATTGCTCGAGTCTCTGCCCGACAACCTGCGCCGAGCGTACCGTCACGGCGACTGGGACGCGCTGTCGGGCGCGTACTTTGACGAGTTCGACGCGAATTTGCACGTCGTCGCACCGTCGCGGATACCGAAAACGTGGCAACGGTTCCGCGCGTTCGACTACGGATTAGACATGCTCGCGTGTCTGTGGATCGCGGTGTCGCCCGAGGGTAAATGCGTCGTGTACCGCGAGTTGCGGCGGTCGGGGCTTGTCGTGTCGCAGGCGGCGCGCGAGATTTCGCGGCTGACGCTGCCCGACGAGAACATCATCGCGACGCTCGCCCCGCCCGATATGTGGAGCCGCCAGAAGGACTCGGGGCGCACGATGGCGGAGTTGTACGCGCAGGGCGGTATCTACCTCACGCGCGCGTCGTCCGACCGCGTGTCGGGGCATATCCAGATAAAGGAGCTGTTGCGCGGCGACGAATCGGGCGCGCCGCGTCTCACGATTTTTGCGTCGTGCGACGGACTGATACGCGACGTCGCGCGTATCGCGTGTTCCGACGCGAACCCGAACGACTGCGCCACGGTGCCGCACGACTGCACCCACGCCGTCGACGCGCTGCGGTATTTCTGCTCGTCGCGTCTCGCGTCGTCCCCGTCCCCCGTGAGCGTGGTGGAGGAAGACTATGAGGTGTTTATGACGCGGCGGTGGCGGTGATGGGGCGGACAAACGATGTTGACGGATTGGTTGTGAGCGCGAACTTTTTTGTAGGGGTCGGTCTTGACCGACCCGATGCTGTACTCTCGGTCAACGGGCGGGTCAAGACCCGCCCCTACGATAATGCGAATCCGTTATTGTGGTGCCGACATATTTTAAGCGCGGTGTGTCCACGCTCGGAAATAATTCGTGCTTGACAGGAGCGCGGATTGGGTGTATAATCAGGGCATAAAGAGGTGCTGCCGATAGACGGTCAACTCCTCCGATGAAACCTACAAAAAGTAGTCGCATCCTTTGGAGTGGGGGCGGCTACTTCTTGTGTTTGAATATGTCCTTAATGAACCGTGCGATGTTCAACGCGAGGTTGAATAACGCGATGATTGCGTTAAGATTCATCTTCCCACCTCCCTCCCGCCACAGACACGTGGAACCGTGCGTGGGGGATCGGAGTGAAGCTGACCGCCTATCCGTTATTGGCAGCACCTATCGCGTATAATAGCACATTTCGACAGCCTTTGCAATACTGATTTTGCGGCGCGGTGATTATCGTGCTTTTTTGTGTCCACAACACGCGCGGCGTTATTCCGCACGCCGCGTTGAAACTGGCACTTGCTATTGGCGGGAATTTCAGGTATACTGTATACACGCAAGAAGCAGCCGAAACGTTTGACTAAGTGAGATGCCATGAAAAAACCCGAGAAATTGCGCAGTCTCGACCCCGGAACCGACCGCGAGGTCAATCACGCTATCGTGTTTTTTGTGATGGCGGGTTGCTGGATCGCGGCTCTTGTGCTTGTTTATTATGTGCGGTCGGTGTTCGTCGAAATTGCGGCGGTGATGGACGATTATATGTTCCCTCCCGGCGGCTCGTCTGTCCACAGCACGCACGTGTGGGCAACTTATGTTGCGTTCGCGCCTGTCGCGCCGATTCTCGGTACGGTTGCGTGTTTGATTTTGTCGCGGCGGTTCGATGCCGCGTGGACACGGCGCGGGTTCGGGCTGTTGGTTGTTTTTCTCAGCGCGTTTTGTCTGTGGGCTGCTGCAAACAGCGATTATATGGACTACGGCTGGTCTCGTCACGCATGGGACACCTTGAAACTGAAATACCTGTTACAGGAATGGTTGCCGACAGTTGCGCACCTCGTTGCGGGCGTTCTGCTGATCTGTCTGCCGGCAAATCCGAAAGAACGAGAGGAACCGCCCATGTCACTGCGTGAGGTTGACCTTCACGACGACCGCCCGACGGTGGACACCGCGATTCGCCGCGTGACGTACCACATCAAGAACGCGAAACCGCTCGGCGTCACCGCGCTGAAACTCGTCCACGGTTACGGGTCGAGCGGCGCGGGCGGTACGCTGCGCACCGAGATACGCAAGTATTTGCAGGGGCAACTCAATCGCGGCGCGATACGCGACTTCATCATCGGCGAGAAGTTCTCGATATTCGAGGAACCCACACGCCGCGCGTTCGAGCGTTGTCCCGAGTTGCGGAAAGACGGCAGTCTCGATCGGTATAACAACGGGATCACGATTGTGGTGCTGCTGTGACGGCAATTGACAATTGACAATGCGAATCACGAGTTGAACACGTATGCAGACCACCACAGGGCGACCACACAGGGTCGCCCCTACACAGACCGCAAAACGTGAGCGGGAGCCAAGACCCTGCCACGCACCAATGTGCGGCAGCGAAACGAGCCGCAGGGTCTTTTGATGTGACGTGACGCAGTTGCCGCTGTGCAATAACTGTCGGTTTTGGAAATACTAACGTGTAACTCCGCTGAATCTGCCGTCCTCGGTTAAAGGAAGTTTCGGGACTGCCCACCATCGCCGCCGCTGCCGTTCTCGCGTCTCACGGAAGCGAGAAGGGCGCGGTGTAACCAACGAGCTTTGGTTACTTTCTCTCGACAGAAAGTAACGCCGCGCGGCGAGCGCGGACAAGCTATCGAAAAGATTAAAAATGCCCGCGACGCAAGTCGCGAGATGAATCGGTAATCAAGGGGATTCTTCGCAGGCTCAGAATGACAGCGTTGCTGCAAGTCTCGCGTATGAGATTCTTCGCTTCGCTCTGAATGACAGGGACGGTGCAGAATGATGGCAGGGGCGATGTGGACATCGCCCCCTACGAGGACGAGAGACACGCCATTTTCAACTCGTGATTCGCATTGACAATTTGGACGAGAATACGCGAAATCACCGCGTTCATCTGAAAAGGAGACCGCCATGTTTGAACTCTTTGCCACGGGCGACACATTGCCGGAGGCGTATCACAACGCGCTGCTCGCGCTGCACGAACGCCACGACGTGACCGAGGTGCCTGATTACAACACACGTCAGTACGAGGCTTCGATGACGTTCGTCGCGGAGAATCCGCTCGCGGAGGAGCGCATCTCGCGGCTGTTCGTCGGCGACCCGCGCTCATTGGAGCAGTACCGGCAGGAGATGCTCGACGGCATTCTCGATTTCGAGGTCGACCGCGGCAACTGGGAGTACACGTATCACCGCCGCATGGAGGGGCAGTTCGACTGGATTCTGCGCGAATTGCGGCGCAACCCCGACTCGCGTCGCGCTATCATCTCGGTGCGCGACGACGAGGATTTGAAATCGGGCTCGCCCGCGTGTTTGCAGTCCGTGCAGTACCTGATACGGCAGGGCGCGCTGCACTGCAAGGTGTTGTTCCGCAGTAACGACGCGGCGCAGGCGGCGTTCATGAACGCGTTCGCGCTCGTGTGCCTGCAAGCGCGGTTCGCGGAGCAGCTCGGCGTCGCGGTCGGCAGTTACACGCACCGCGCGAACAGCTTTCACGTGTATGAGCGCAACTGGAACCTGTTCGAGGGCTATGTGCGGCGGCTGAAGAGCGGCGACGAGGTGACGTATCCGTTCCTCGGCGGCTGGGACGAGCTGATGGACGACGCAAAACCCGAGATAGCGCAGTCGGTAGCGGCACAACGGGAGAAATAATTGCGCGGGAGGTAACCTCCCACCATAATAAATACACATTTTGGAGAACACATGACATTTAACATACCCTGTCTGTTCGGGCTTGAGGGGCTTGTCGCGGACGAACTGCGGCGGCTCGGCATGCCGAGCGTGCGCCCCGACAACGGACACGTCGCGTTCGACGGTTCCGAGCTTGATCTGGCGCGCGCGAACATACACATCGCGACGGGTGAGCGCGTCCTGCTGCTGATCGGCGAGACGGCGGCGAACACGTTCGACGAGCTGTTCGAGGGTGTGCGCCGTATGCCGTGGGCGCAGTTTATCCCGCGCGACGGTGCGTTCCCCGTCGCGGGTTATGCGCGCAACTCGAAATTGCACTCGATACCGGACTGCCAAAAAATCATCAAAAAGTCGGTCGCCGCAACGCTCGGTGCCGCGTATGGACTGACGACGCTTCCGGAGACCGCCGCGACGTACCAGATTCGGTTCAGCATCGTGGACGACCGCGCGTCGCTGTACCTCGACACGTCGGGCGCGGGGTTGCACAAGCGCGGGTATCGCCCGCAGTCCGTCGCCGCGCCGCTGCGCGAGACGCTCGCCGCCGCGATGGTGAAATTGGCGCGGTACCGCGGGCGAGAGACGTTCCGCGACCCGTTCTGCGGGTCGGGTACAATACCGATTGAAGCGGCACTCGCGGCGAAAAACCGCGCCGTCGGGCTTAACCGCCGCTTCGCCGCCGAGCAGTGGGCGACGCTCGACGCGAAAATCTGGACGGAGGCGCGCGATGATGCCCGCGCGCGTGAATATAACGGAACGTATAATATTGTCGGCGGCGACATCGACCCTGAGAGCATCAAAATCGCGCGGGAGAACGCCGCTCGCGCAGGCGTGTCGGACTGTGTGCGGTTCGAGGTCGCGGACGCGCGCGAGTTCGGGAATAACGCTGATACGTCAGGCGTTATTGTCACGAACCCGCCTTATGGCGAGCGCGTCATGGAGCGCGACGACGCGGCGAAGCTGTACCGCGAGTTCGGTGCGTCTGTGCGGTCGCTTAAAGACTGGAAGTTATACATTTTGTCATCACACACGGAGTTCGAGCGCGAGTTCGGGCGCGTCGCGAATAAGAAGCGGAAACTGTACAACGGCATGATCAAGTGCGACCTGTATATGTATTGAGGGCGTGTTGGGGACGGCGAAATCCGCGCTTGACAGGGCGCGGCGGGTGTGGTATAATCAGGGCATAAAAAGGTGCTGCCGATAAGCGGTCAGTCCCTCAATAATGTACTACAAGAAGTAGCCGATCATTGGGACATGGGCGGCTACTTCTTGTTGTCGTCTCGAAAGAATTTCGCGACCGCTATAAGTATCATGACAAAAGCGAAAAGCAATTCCCATGTAACCATACGCGTCACCCCCTCTCTTGCGTGAAGGGGCGCAACAAGGATTTCGCCCCTTCTCAGGGGCTGACCGCCTATCCGTTATTGGCAGCACCGCGAGTAATATAGCATATCTTGCCGAATTATGCAACTGTTTTGATGCGCGTTTTACGCGCATTTTTTAATGTGAATTTTATCGTAAATTCGCCGAAATTCAAATATAGTGTGATATACTGTGTTCACAAATAAACAATGAGGGGTAAAGATTATGAAAACGCAGATAAAATTCCGCCCGCGATACGCCGTGATCGCCGTCGTTGCGGTCATCGTCATCATTTTCGCCGCGTCGTGCCTTGTGACGGTGCAGGCGGGCGAGATCGGCTACCGCACGAGTCTCGGCAAGATCGTAGAGACGGAGCTGCAACCCGGGCTGCACTTCCGCTTCCCGATCACGCAGAAGATCGTACCCGTCTCGGTTCAGGAGCACGTGTACAACACAATTACGCCGGCGTTCACTATGGACATGCAGACGGCGGACATCAACGTCATCGTCAACTGGGCGGTCGAGCCTGCGTACATAAAGTTCCTCGTCGAGAACATCGGCGTTGACCAGATCGAGGCGAAGCTCATCGTGCCGAGAGTCAACTCGGTGCTGAAGAACACCGTCGGATTGTATAATGCTTCTGATCTGGTGGCAAGCCGCAACATCGTGTCTGACCTCGTAAAAAACGCACTGAGTGATACGCTCATTGATTACGGTATCCGTATCACTGGCTTCTCGCTCGCGAATATCGACTTCTCGGACGCGTTTGAGCAGGCGATCGAGCAAAAGGTTCAGGCGGAGCAGGAGGCGTTGCGTGCCAAAAACGTCACGCTGCAACGCGAGGAGGAGAACACTCAGGCGGTGAACAAGGCGAAAGCCGACGCGCAGATGGTTCAGCTCGAAGCCGACGCGGAGGCGTACTCAATCCGTGTGCGCGCGGAAGCGGAAGCCGAGGCGATACGCCTGATTCAGCAGCAGTTGTCGACGAATCCGCTATACGTCGAGTATTTGAAAGCCCTCGCGTGGGACGGCAAACTGCCGACAACGCAGTTGTCGCCGAACTCGAACATCATATTTGATTTGCCGTAACGCGCGTGTCCGCGTGGGCAGATGACGAGGACGGATTGGTAATAAGCGCGAATCTTTCGTAGGGGCGGGGTTTACCCGCCCTTACGCATACGTCAAACCACGGTAAAGGGCGGGTGAACCCCGCCCCTACGAAAATTTTCTGTCATTCTGAGCGAAGCGAAGAATCCCCTTGATATTGATTCGCTTTCCTCGTCCTCGTAGGGGCGTGTCTACCCGCCCTTTGCGATGTTGCGCGCGACTTGCGTCGCGGGCTATGCTCTGCGTTTCGCAACTCTGTCCGCGCTCGCCGCGCGGCGTTACTTTCTTTCGGGAGAAAGTAACCAAAGCCCGCAGGGGCTTGCGAGCCCCTTGACCCCGAGACACCGCGCCCTTCGCGCTTCCGTGAGACGCGCGAACGGCAGCGGCGGCGGGGGTGGGCAAAACCGCGACTTCCTTTAACCGAGGACGGCAGAATTTGCGGAGTTAACGTCTAATCACTCCAAAACCAATAGTTCCTGCGTCGCTAAGGCGAGACAAATGCGTCACGTCACATAAAAAGACTCTGCGGCTCGTTTCGCTGCCGCCCTGCGGTGCGCGTCAGAGTCTTGGTTCTCGCGCGCGTTTCGCGGTTTGTGTAGGGGCGACCCTGTGTGGTCGCCCTGTTGTGGTCTGCATTAGTGTTCAACTCGTGATTCGCATTGTCAATTGTTAATTGCCCAGTCACGTCACATCAACACACACTGCGGCTCGTTTCGCTGCCGCACATTGGTGCGTGTGCGTGTCTTGGTCCCCGCTCACGTTTTGCGGTCTGTGTAGGGGCGACCCTGTGTGGTCGCCCTGCGGTGGTGCGAACAACGGCGGGCAATTGGATAATCGCCCCTACATACGCCCCGCAACGCCCGTCCATATCCGTTATCTGTTATCTGCCATGTGGTCTGCATGTCTTCAACTCGTGATTCGCATTTACAACTTCCCCAATACCGGAAATGTTTTTGCGCTCCGTCTGTGCTATACTGCTGCTACCAATCGGAAAGGAGAGCGGCATGAACAGTCCCATACGTCTCGGTTTGGAGTATATCGAAGCCAATCTGCGCACCGACATCAGCGCGACTGAACTCGCGAGCGCGGCGGGTTACAGCGTGTGGCACTACTATGAGATGTTTCGCCGCATGACGGGAATGCCGGTTGCTCGATATATTCTGAAGCGGCGGCTTGACCGCGCGCTTGCTGACATTTCAAGCGGGATGCCGAGTATCGACGCGGCACTGCTGTATGGGTTTGACACCTATTCTGGATTCTACAGGGCGTTTGTAAAAATGTATGGCTGCTCTCCGAAAAAATATCTCTCGATTTACGGGAAAACTAAAACGGAGGCAAAAACCATGTTTACAGAGCAACAACTGCGCGAAATTCTGACGAATTGGGATATTTCGCAAGACCTGCCGATACGTGACATCTACATTACGGACGGCACAAAAGTGTCGCCCGGCGTTTGGAGTGTCGGTTCGGAGTACATCCTGAAAACCGATGAGCGCGACAAAATCCTGCGCAATCTGCGAATCAATAAAGCTCTGGCGGATCAGGGATTCGCGGCTGCGGCACCGATTACGACGAAAAGCGGAGCGGACTACGTTGACGACGAGCACATCATCGTGCTGTCGCGCGGCATTCCCGGTAACCCGTTGGAAAAGTCGGATCGCTTCGGTGAGAACCGCGAACGCTTCGGCGAAAAATACGGTGCGGCGATAGCAAAACTGCATATCGCGCTCGCAAGTATCGAAGGCGACGTTGAAGTTGACGAGGTGAACCTCTTCCGGCACGTAGCGGAGTGGGCATTGCCGGAGGTGCGCCGGCAAAATGAGCAGTGGAAACTTGGGTTGTCGGACGAATTTTTCAGCGACTACTCCGACGCGTTCGGGGAACTCTTCCCGCAACTGCCGAAACAGCTGATCCACCGCGATCCGAACCCGAGCAACATACTGTTTCACGGCGGCGAAGTCAGCGGCTTCGTAGATTTTGACCTCGCCGAGCGCAACATTCGCCTGTGGGACGTCTGCTACTGCGCGACGGGAATTTTGAGCGAATGGCGCGGCGTTGACAACATCAATGAGCTGTGGTTTGACGTGCTTCGCGGAATCCTGCGCGGCTACGACAGCGTGTCGCCGCTGACGAGCGCGGAGCGTCAAGCTGTGTACTATGTGATTTGCTCCATTCAGCAAATCTGCATAGCATACTTCGAGAGCGTTCCGAAGTACCGCGAGCTTGCGAAGTCGAACCGCGAAATGCTCATGTTTATTGTGCAGAATAAGGGGCGGATCTGCGCCGCGATATAGCGGGTTAACGCGGCAAACTGCTTGTTGGCACCACAATGACAGATTTACGTTGTTGTACGGGCGGGTCTTGACCCGCCCGTTGTCCGCGTGACTCGGCGCGGGTCGGTCGAGACCGACGCTGCGAATGATTGCGCGCAAACCCGATCGTAAACGCGATTGTCCGCACTCTTTGTGCGCGCGGCGATTTATTGTACGTTTTTCTTGCTTATTTCGTATGTTTTTTCTCCAAATTCCACGTTGACAAACACGGCAAACTGCGGTAAAATGTGCAGTGAGAAAGATATGTATAATAATGAGGAGGATTGCGTATGTACATCAAGACCGCCGTGATCGGAAATCCCATCGGGCTGTATGCGCGCCCCGCCGTGCTGGTCATACAGCGCGCGAACGAGTTTGCGTGTTCGCTCTGGCTCGAAAAGGATGAACGCCGCATCAACGCGAAGAGCCTGCTCGGCGTACTGTCGCTCGCGGTGCAGAACGGGGAGACGATCAAGATCATCGGCGACGGCGCGGACGAGACTGCGGCGGTGGACGCGATCGCCGAACTCATCTCCTCCGACGCTGCCGAGTAAATGGACGGCATCAGGCACCTTATCGGGGTGAGCGACATCACGACATCGTGGTGGAACTCGCTGTTCTCGTTGTGCCGCGAGATCATCGCACACCCGCAAGATTACAGCGACGCTAACCGCGGCAAGGTTATGGCGTCGCTGTTTTTTGAGCCGTCGACGCGCACGAAGTTCAGCTTTCAGGCGGCGATGCTGCGGCTCGGCGGGAGCGTTTTCGGATTCGAGAACGCGAACGACACGTCCGCGTCCAAGGGTGAATCCCTCGCCGACACGATACGCATGACGAGCGCGTACTCCGACGTCGTCGTCATGCGCTCACCGAGCGAGGGTGCCGCGCGCGCCGCGAGTCTGTACTCCGAGGTGCCGCTCGTCAACGCGGGCGACGGCGGACACCAGCACCCGACCCAGACGCTCACCGACCTCGCGACACTCGCGGTCACGCGCGGCGAGATACGCGACCTCACCGTCGGGCTGTGCGGCGACCTGCGGTACGGGCGCACGGTGCACTCGCTCGTCGAGGCTCTCGCGAAATTCCCGAACATACGGTTCGTACTGACCGCGCCGCCCGAGCTTGCGATGCCCGATTACGTCACGCGGTTCATGCGCGCGCGGAATCTCACGTTCACCGAGGTGCCGACGCTCGACGACGCGTTGCCGCAACTCGACGTGCTGTACATGACGCGTGTCCAGCGCGAGCGCGTGATACAGTCCGCAACGCAGTCAACGATGGAGTATTCCGATGATTTTATACTCACGCGGGACAAGCTCGCCCGCGCGAAACGCGATTTGACGATACTGCACCCGCTGCCGCGCGTGAACGAGATCGCGCCCGAGGTCGATTTGGACCCACGCGCGAAATATTTCGATCAGGCGAGGTACGGCATGTATATCCGCATGGCGTTGCTGCTGAAACTGTGCGCCCAACCTCGCACCGCGCCCGAACCCGTGGCGGTAGGCGGCGCGAAATGCGCGAATCCCGCATGTATCACCCGCCGCGAACCGTACCTGCCCGATCTGCGCAACGACGACGGCGGGTGTGGCTATTGCGATGTCAATTGACAATTAACAGCCCGACGTAGGGACGGACGACCCTGTCCGTCCTGTATGGGGCTACGCATAATCAAACAAGGACGGACAGGGTCGTCCGTCCCTACGTCGTCCCGCACACGATGCCGTTGAAACAACACACGTCACCACATAGGAGACACACATTGAGCCTTGAACTCTCGCTGTTCAATTCCGCGTTCAACTCCGCGCTTGCAACCAAGCAGGCGGCGCGCGAGATCATGCGCTGCAACGATTTCACCGCGCTGCACGGGCTCACGCTCACCGAGCAACAGTCGCTCGAACTGGTCGAGACGCGCAATCAGTCGCTACGGGATAGCGGGCGCATCGAGATCGGCGGCGGTGTCACGCGGCGGCTGATCTACGAGTTCTGCGATTCGCCGTACATCTCCATGCAGAATTACGCCGAGACGCTGCACGAGCTGACGGAGCTGTTCTACTATTTCAAGACCGAGACAAACGACCTGATAAGCGACGACGATCTGATATCGTACATGAAAAACTCTTTCGACAACGTGTGCCAAGGCTCGCTCGACATGCTCGCGGGGACGGAACTCGACCGCATGGCGCGCAATCTGCGCAACGGTCACGAGCCAGATTACGAGGAGCCTGAGGACGACGGCGAATCGGGCGAGGACGGGTTTATGGCGGGGTTGACGTTCTATGAGTGAGCTTGAAAAACTCGCGCTGATAGACGCTGAGCGGCTAAGCGGCGAGTTCTATGTCGAGTCGCTGATCCGCGAAGCCGCCGCGCACGGTCTGCTGTCGGACGGCGATGTTGAGGGCGTACAACTCGGGTGCATCGATCTGTTGTCGCGCGGCATCGACGACTACACGCTCGGGGACAGCAGTTCCGTGCGCGTCGAGATCGCGCAGAGCATCATGTCATCGAACCTGTACACGATCGGACTGCGCCTGAAAGCGTTCCGCACCCCTGACGACGCGGCTGACGCGCTGAGAAGCACGCCCGTAAAAACGCTGTTCGACGGCGGCAGAGAACTGCTGTACGGCAAAATCGCGCACACAAAATCGCTGTACGCGCGCGTACTCACCGACGCGCCGCGCGTCAAAACGCTCGCCTACGACACGACACTCGCGGACATCGGGCGGTTTATCGGCGCGTACAACCCGCACCACCCGAAGTTTGCGGCGCATAGCGTGCCGACGGCGGATTATCCGCTGTGCGACCCCGTGACGGACTTGGCGGGTATCGAGTTCGTCGCGAGATACCTCGAAAATCTGCGCCGCGAGAACGCGTTCTGCGCGCTGTTCGCCGACGCGGACATTAACCGCGTGATGAGCAGTTTCGGCGCGGATTACCGAGAACTGCCGCTCAACGTCTTTGAACAGGTGCTGACGGCGGCGATAAAATGCGCGCTCGCGGGGCGCGGCGCAAGGACGCTGAGCCTGCCCGCAAACGCCGCCGCCGCGCTGAGACGCGAGCTGTCGGGCAAATCCCGCGACGAGAAAGCAGCACTAAACGCCGCCGCGTACGCGAGGTTGTGCGAGGATTTCGGGGTGGAGTGCGACGCGTATGTCGCGCGGTGCGCGACGGTAGTTGACAGTTGATAGTTGACAGTTGATAGTTACGGGGGTTGGACGAGGGGCAAACCCCCGCCGCTTGCGAGCGGCACCCCCTTTCCGAAAGGGGGCGGGGACGATGGACGTTTGGACGTGGGACGGGGGTCTCCTTCCGCCGTCTGCGGACGGCACCTCCCTCTGAGAGGGAGGCTTTTTTGGTACGCGC
>JAISJJ010000114.1 GCA_031261585.1 Oscillospiraceae bacterium | reverse complement strand
ATCGTCGAGCGCGACGAGCTCCACGCGGCATCCGTCGAGCAGGAACGTGAGCGAACCGCGCACACCCGCGACCGCCGCCACACCGTCGTTGATCGCGCCGACATCCGCCGCGCACTTGTGCGAGCAGAATATCGTGACGGGCAGTTTGAACCAGACCGACACACCCTCCGCGTGGTCGGTGTGGTTGTGCGTCAGAAACACGTAGCGCAACGGTTTGTTGAACAGCAGCGCGATCTCCGCGAGTATCTCCTCGGCAGCCTCCGTCGTCGACGGGTCAACGACGCCGACGCCGCTGTCGCCGACGAGGAAATAGCTGTTGCACTGGTGACGAATCAGCAGATTCGCCCGCCGAAAGTACAAACGCGGCGAGATTTTGAATATCTCCACCATGTTGCCTGTGTATACGAGTTCCATGTGTGACTCCTTGATATTCGCTCGGTCAGGCAAAGTCCGACCGAGCTTGAAAATTCTCGCTTGTGGGGGACGCTCGAATTTACGGCGGCTGCCCCCGCTACGCAGGATATTCGCCGCCGAGCCGACTGTGTCGACTTTAAGCGCGATTATGATTGCCGCTATTATAACATGTCGATGCGCGTTTGTACAGCATCGTTATGCCAATGGTCACGGCTACCGCATTTACTTTTTCCGCATTCCAACTCCCGTCATTGCGAGCCGCGCGAAGCAATCCAGTCCCCCGTTTTCTCCGTCCAACCCCTCGTATAACTCGAGATTGGACGAGGTTGCGTGTTCTGGATTGCTTCGCGCGGCTCGCAATGACGAGTGAAAAGTAAATGCGGTAGCCCTGTGCCAACGGTGTGTACAAATACGCTGATGATTGGTTTATGCGCGAATCTGTTGTAGGGGTCGGTCTTGACCGACCCGCCCCTGCGCCACGCAAAACGGGCGGGTCAAGACCCACCCCTGCGAATACGCGAATCCGAAATTGCGGTGCCAGAGATTTTCGCCTTTCTCGAAACCGCTCGAAAAAGATGTTGCATTTCACCAAAACTTCGTGTATAATATTTGAAATATCTACATCACCAATCGAAAAACTAAGTGGCCAAAAATGTGTACTATTTTGACCGCCGAAAAGGGGATATATAATGGCTGATTGCATTGATTGTGGTGAAGAACTTGTAGGCGAGGCGAAGTTCTGTGCAAGTTGCGGGTCGCCTGTCGCGGCTACGCAAGTGGGAAATACATCAGAACGAAAACAGGAGTACGCGGGAACAATAACGAAATGCCCCAACTGCGGAGAGGTATTAAACTCTTTTGTTTCCCACTGTCCTGCTTGTGGCTATGAGGTACGGGAATCCAAAGTGGCGTCTTCTGTGCGCGAGTTTTCATTGAAGCTCAATCAAGCCGATTCAGAGGAACGCAGAGTGGAGCAGATTCGGAACTTTCCGATACCGAACGCGAAGGAAGATATATTTGAGTTTATGATTCTTGCTTCGACGAATATTGCGGGCGAGGTACAAAAAACGGTCTTTGACGCTTGGATAGCGAAAATCGAACAGAGTTATCAAAAAGCTAAATTAGTGTTCAGTAACGATTCCGACTTCTCCAAAATCCAGAGCATTTACGACCAATCGCATAAGCAAATCAAAAAGGTGGCGTTTTCGCGGAACGTAAAAACGGCAGGCAGTGCTATTTCCAAGTCGGCTCCCGTCTTGCCACATATAGCCGTATCGGTTGGTTGGTTAATAAGCATATTTGTCTTAATTCCGCTATGCGGGCTCAATCTTGATAATGTTGGCTTTAATTCTTACCAGTTATTACTGATGGTTGATTTTATTGTAGGAGCAATAGTAATTCCTTTAGTAATAAGAGGCGAATCAAACCAACCAAAGTTGGTTACAGTAATTGGCTTGATATTGACCATTGTAGTCCTAATTCCGTTATGTGGAAAAAATCTTGACGTTGTCGGCTTTAACTCTTACCAACTCATATTGTTTGTTGACATTATTTCAAGCGTAGTAATTCTTGTGAGAGCATTCAAAAAGAAAAAACAATAATCACTCAAAGGAGGGTAACACTATGGCGTTATTCAACAAAAACAAATCCGGTGGGTTTATGGACGTAATCCGTTGCGACGAGCCTTCGTATCTGATGTGGAAGTGGCACCCGTCGGGTTCGCAGGCGGGAAGCAACCGAAGAGAGAACGCAATTCGTTGGGGTTCGTCCTTGCGTGTCAAGGACGGTGAGGTTGCGGTCTTTGTGTACAACCAAGCGAACGGCGTCGTGCAGGATTGCATTGAGGGACCGTTTGACGAAACAATCAAAACCGCAAACTTTCCTGTTCTTGCAAGCATTGTAGGGCTTGCCTTTGATGGCGGTTCGCCTTTTCAAGCGGAAGTCTATTTCATCAACCTCGCAAGGATTATTCAAGTGAAATTTGGTGTGCCGTTTTTCGATGTGTTCGACCCACGGTTTTTGGATTTCGGTGTGCCTACTGCGGTACGCGGCACTATCAGCTTCAAGATTTCTGACTATTTAGGTTTTATCAAATTACATAGGCTCCGCAATTTCAGTTTGGACGAGTTCCAAGCGGAAATTCGGGACGCTGTGAGCAGATATGTCAAGAGCGTTGTTTCCAACGCCCCTGCTGAACACAACATTCCGTTGCTCCAAATTGAGCGTAAAGTTGCTGAAATCAACGGGATGGTGGAAGCTGAAATAGGCTCCCGACTGGCTGAGAATTTCGGTGTTGAAGTATCCGGCGTGGACATCTCCACAATCGAAATCGACAAAGGCAGCGCGGGTTTCAAGCAACTGAAATCCGTCACGCAAGATGTCGCAACCGCTACTATTCAGGCGCAAACCGCCGTTAATATCAAAGATACGCAAGACAAGCAGCGTATCGAGGCTGAGAACTATGAGGAAACCTTGCGCGTTCAAAGAGAAGAGGCGCAATACGCCCAACACAAGCATACTCAATCGTCAAATTTTGCCGCTTTCCAAGTCGAATCGCAAACCGCCATTGGTGTTGCCGGAGCCGAAGCCTTGGGACAAATGGGCGCGAACGGTGCCGGTGATGTATCTCTCGGCGGCGGTGGGTTCAACCCTGCCGCAATGATGGCGGGTATGGCTGTTGGTGGTGCTGTGGGGCAGAACATAGCGGGAACGATGAATAATATGATGTCGGGTGTGAATCAACCTCCGACAACTCCGCCCCCTGTTCCGCCCGTCGCGTTCAATGTTGCGGTAGACGGTCAACCGACCGGGCCATATACACTTCAAGTGTTGAAGCAAATGGCTGTTGCTGGGCAGTTGGATCCGAGTAGTTTGGTGTGGAAAGACGGAATGAGCGAATGGGCAAAAGCCGAATCTGTTGAGGAGTTGAAGTCGCTGTTTGTGGTTCCGCCACTAATTCCGACGGCGGAATGATTGCGGGAGTCTGAATTTGAAAGTCACCGCTGTGGTTTACAACCACAGCGGTGACTTTTTACGTTTATTTGTATAGAACGGCGGGATTGTATGTATCAAAAAAAGTTGACACCCCTCCCAATTCGGTATATAATATGCATTCAAATATCAACAACAAAGAGGTTCACCATGCAGAACACCGACAAGACTATGGACAAGATCGTCGCGCTGTGCAAATCGCGCGGCTTCGTTTATGCGGGCAGCGAGATTTACGGCGGGCTTGCGAACTCGTGGGACTACGGTCCGCTGGGCATCGAGCTTAAAAACAACATCAAGCGCGCGTGGTGGAAAAAGTTCATACAGGAGTCGGAGTACAACGTCGGTATCGACAGCGCGCTGCTAATGAATCCGCAGGTATGGGTCACGTCGGGACACGTCGTGAACTTCAACGACCCGCTCATCGACTGCAAACGCTGCAAAATGCGGCACCGCGCCGATCACCTCGTCGAGGAGTACAACAAGGAACACGGCATCGACATGGTGGCGGACGGACTGCCCGCCGACGTGCTGACCGCGTATATCCGCGAACACAGCATACCGTGTCCAGGGTGCGGCGAGTCGGATTTCACCGATATCCGCAAGTTCAACATGATGTTCAAGACGCATCAGGGCGTGACGGAGGACTCGTCGACCGAGGTGTACCTGCGTCCCGAGACGGCGCAGGGCATGTTCGTCAACTTCAAGAACGTGCAGCGCACAACGCGGCGCAAGCTCCCGTTCGGTATCGGACAGGCGGGCAAATCGTTCCGCAACGAGATAACGCCCGGCAACTTCATCTTCCGCACGCGCGAGTTTGAGCAGATGGAGCTGGAATTTTTCTGCAAACCCGGTACGGAGCTTGAATGGTTTGACTACTGGCGCACGTTCTGCCGCAACTGGCTGCTCAGCATCGGTATCACGGCGGACAACCTGCGTATGCGCGACCACGAGAAGGAGAAGTTGTCGCACTACTCGAACGCGACGACGGATATCGAGTACCTGTTCCCGTTCGGCTGGGGTGAGCTGTGGGGCGTAGCGTCGCGCACCGATTTTGACCTCACGGCGCACCAGAACGGCTCGGGTACCGACATGACGTACTTCGATCAGGAGACGAACGAGCACTATATCCCGTACTGCGTCGAACCCGCCGTCGGCGTTGACCGCATACTGCTCACCGCGCTTATTGACGCGTACGACGAGGAGGTCATCGACGCGGAGAAGAACGATTCGCGCGTCGTCCTGCATCTGCACCCGACGCTCGCTCCCGTGAAAGCTGCGATTCTGCCGCTGTCGAAGAAGCTCGCGGAACCCGCCGAGACGCTGTTCCGCAGTTTGCAAAAGGACTTCAACGTCGAGTACGACGATGCGGGATCAATCGGCAAACGGTACCGTCGCTTCGACGAGATCGGTACGCCGTTCTGCGTCACCTACGACTTCGACAGCGAGACGGACAACTGCGTCACCGTGCGTGAGCGCGATTCCATGGAGCAGGAGCGCGTGCCGATTGCGGAACTGCGCGCTTACATCGCGGAAAAGATCGCGTTTTGACAAAAATCAACCCCGCTGACGCGATAACCGCACTGCGCCGAAACCGCGCCGACCCGCGCCGCGCGTACATTATAATACTCGCGTCCGCCGTCGCAATCGGACTGCTGTCTCTCGCGCTCGCCGCGCCAGATATCAACGTGTGGAGACACCCCGTCGGTATCGCGCTGAACCTCCTGCCGCCCGTACTGCTCGCGGCGACGCTCTACTGTGCGTCGGGGCGCGCGTGGATCGCGATTCTCGTGCCGACGCTGATCGTCACGATACTGTCGGCGATATCGTTTTTCAAGGTTCAGGTGCGCGGCGAACCGCTGTACGCGCACGACATCGTGTACGCCACAGAAGCCGCCGACGCAATGCAGAGTTTCACGCTTCAATGGAGTGCGTGGCTGACGCTGATGCTCATCGTCGCCGCGCTCGGCACCGTGATATGCGCGTTTTTTGCGACCGCGAAACCGCGCGCGCGGAACCGCGTCATCGGGTCGGTTGCGGGCGCGGTGATATGCGCGGTGCTGTTCCTGTTCGTGTACTCGGGCGACCGTGTGTACTCCGCGACGGGCGGTTCGCGCGGATTCTTGACGATGTTCCTGCACAGCATAACGGTGAACACCTCGGGCGCGCCCGACGACTACGACGACGACGACGCGCAGAACATTCTCGCCGCGTACGAACCCGAAAGCCCGGGCATACCCGACGATCGCCGCGTGAACGTGATGTCGATCATGCTCGAATCGTACGCCGACCTCTCAGTGTACGGCGGTATCGACTTCAAGGAGGACGTGTACGCTGTGTGGCACGCGCTGCAAGCCGAATCGGTACACGGCGACCTCATCGTGAACATCTTCGGCGGCGGCACAATCAACACGGAACGCACATTTTTGACGGGACTGCCGTCCACCGATATCAAGCAGCCGATTCAGTCCTACGTGCGGCTGTTCACCGAGAACGGGTACTACGCCGAGGGGTTCCACGCGGGCGATTACTGGTTTTACGAGCGCGCCACCGTCTGCCCGAATCTCGGCTTTGACAACTACTATTTCTTGCAGTCCTACCCCGACTCGACGCGCAACGACGACTTCTTTTTCCCGAAACTGCTCGAACTGTACAACGCGCGCGACAAGTCGGTGCCGTATTTCTCGCACAACCTCACGTTCCAGAACCACGGCGGGTACTACACCGACCAAAACTACGGCTCACACCTCATAAATCAGGGCAATTTCACCGAGTCGGACTACAACCAACTCGCGAACTACCTCGCGGGTATCAACACGACGAACGAACTCATCGCGCAGTTCATCGACGCGTTGCGGCACGACCCCGAACCCGTCGTCGTCCTGCTGTACGGCGACCACAAGCCGAGTCTCGGCTCGCAAAAGAGCGTCTACCGCGCGCTCGGTCTCGACATGGACGTGACGAACGAGGCGGGATTCTACAACGTCTACCGCGTGCCGTACATAATATGGGCGAACGACGCGGCGAAAGCTGTACTCGGCACCGATTTTGTCGGCGACGGCGGCGACATCTCGCCGATGTTCCTCATGAACGAGCTGTTCGACCTCTGCGGTTGGGACGGCGACGCGTACATGAACCTCACCGACGCACTGCGCGCCGTGATGCCCGTAGTCAGCGTCGCGGACGGTCACCCGAGACGCTACGTCGAGAACGGTGTACTGCGGTATTCGCCGTCGTCGGCGGTGCGCGACCTGTACGAGGATTTTGAGAAAGCGGCGTATTATAGGGCGCGATTACAGGCGCGATTACAATGGATAATGATAATTGATTGATAATTAACAATTTGGGACGAGGGTTGCGGGACTGTGTCGCCACAAACACGCGCATCACCGAAAAACGGGGACGGGGGCAAACCCCCGCCATCTGCGGATG
>JAISJJ010000035.1 GCA_031261585.1 Oscillospiraceae bacterium | reverse complement strand
TGCCGTTCTCGCGTCTCACGGAAGCGAGAAGGGCGCGGTGCGTCTAACGGACTTTGGTTACTTTCCTCCGACGGAAAGTAACGCCGCGCGGCGAGCGCGGACAGAGTTGCGAAACGCAGAGCATAGCCCGCGACGCAAGTCGCGCGCATGAGATTCTTCGCTTCGCTCAGAATGACAGGGGGTGCTCTGAATGACAGAGCTGCGCTCAATATCAGCTTCACAACGATCCCTGTAATCGCAAATTGTCTGTATATAAGGAGAACAAAATGGGCGGGAAAAAGAACGCGCAGGACGACACGCTCCAACGCAAGCTGGCGCGGCGCAGACTGCACAAGCCGAATTACATCATCTACCGTATTCTCACGTTCGTCGTCGTCAAACTGATGTTCGAGAAGAAATTCCGCGTGACGTATACGCGTAAGGTGAACCCGCGCGACTTCAAGGCTCCGTTCATCGTCGTGAGCAACCACGCGTCGCGGCTCGACTACATATTCACGTCGCTCGCGCTGTTGCCGCACACGCTGAATTACGTCGCGGGGTACAACGAGTTTTTTCGCTCGCACCTCTCGTTTATCTTTCGGCTGATGCAGGTCATTCCGAAGAAGAATTTCGTCAGCGACATATACACGATCAAGGAGATCAAGCGCGTTATCAACGACGGCGGGAACATCATGCTGTTCCCCGAGGGCATGAGTTCGATCTCAGGCTCGAATCAGCCGTGCGCTCTCGCGAGCGGAAAGATGCTGAAACGACTGGGTTTGCCCGTACTGCGGACGGGTATATCTGGCGGATATCTCACGAGCACAAAATACTGTCTCGACGAGCGAGCGGGGCGCGTGGACGTCGAACTCGACCTGCTTTTCACGCCCGAGCAACTCGCCGAGATGACCGAGGACGAGGTTCAGGCGAAGCTCGACGCCGCGATTCACCACGACGACTACGAGTGGAACAAAACCGCGCGCGTCAAGTTCGACGGTCAAGGGCAGATGGCGAAAAATCTGCACGATATGCTCTATTGGTGCCCGAAGTGCGGCGCGGAATTTACGATGCGCGGCGAGGGCGACAAGATCGTCTGCACAAGCTGCGGCAACGGCGCGGAACTGAACGAATACTACGATCTCACGCCGCTCGACGACACGTGCGTGATCCCCGATACGCCGCGCGTCTGGTGGGATATGCAGCGCGAAAATGCGCGGGATCTGGTCAAAGATGAAAACTTTTTACTGCGAGAGCATGTAAAACTCGGCACATTGCCGAAGTTTAAGTACTTAAAAGAGCAAAAAACGAGCGAGATCACGGGCGAGGGCGTACTCACGCTTGACCGCCGAGGTCTGCGGTTTGACGGTACGCGCGACGGCGCGCCGTTCTCGTTCGCGGTGGACGCGAAAAATCTGCCGACCTACGGCATGTGTACGGACATGACGCAGTTCTACACGTTTGTGAACGGCGAGTTTTTGGAGTTCTTCCCCGACGGCAGAACCGTTGCAAAATGGCTGCTGACGACGGAGGAAAACCACCGCATAGCAGGCGGCGCATGGCGGGATTTCGACTGACGAGGTGTGGACAAACTGCGCTTACGATATGTCGGAACCGTAATTGCAGATTCGCGTTGTCGTAGGGGCGGGGTTTACCCGCCCTTTTGCGCGTGACGCGGCGGGTCGGTCAAGGCCGACCCCTACAAAGATTCGCGCAAAAACCTATCCATCAGCGCATTTGAAAAATATATCTTGACACACACCCTTATCCGTGTTAGAATACTTAAAAATATTTAACTAAATATTTTTAAGTATTCAGCAGCAGCAAGGAGTTCTCACCATGGGGGATACGTTGGAACAGGCGTTCGGCGAGGTCTATTTGAAGTTCAAACTGCAATTCTACAAGAAGATTTTCAGCCGATTTGAGGAGCGCGAGGCGAGTCTCACCGCGGTTGAGACGTTCTGCGCCGAGGCGATCAACGCGCTCCGCAACCCGACTATCAAGCAGTTCGCGGAGTTTGTGAACATATCGCAGGAGAACGCGGCGTACAAGGTTCAGAGCCTTATTAAAAAGGGCTATGTGACGAAGGTGCGCTCCACGACTGACAGGCGCGAGTACCACCTGCGCATGTCCGACCGTTTTTACGACTATCTGCGCGTGAATACGGACTATATCGGGACGGTCGTCGCGCGCGTGAAAGAGCGTTTTTCCGCGTCGGAGATCGAGACGTTCGAGCGCGTAATCCGCGTCATGTCCGCAGAATTAATGCCCGAAACGGAGGATATCACACGTGTATAGCATCTATTGCAGAGTATTTCAGGCGGCGTTCAAGCTGGTGGCAAATTTTTTACCGTGGCGGCAACCGCAAATCTTCACAACTACGGCGGCGATGGTCGACATGTTGCGGGAGCGTCACGCAAAACGCGGACTGGTCGTCACCGACAAGGTGATCGCGTCACTGGGGCTTGCCGACACGCTGTTGTCGCAGTTGACCGACGCGGGCATAGCGTACACGGTGTACGATAAGACGTCGCCCAATCCGACCATCGCCAACATCGAAGAAGCTCTCGCGCAGTACAAAGCCGAGCAGTGCGAGTTCATCGTCGCGGTCGGCGGCGGTTCGCCGATCGACTGCGCGAAAGGCGTCGCTGTGCGCGTTGCGAGACCGAAAAAGTCCATCCCGCAGTTGCGCGGACAGATAAAAGTGCGCCGAAAACTGCCGCTGCTCATCGCGATACCCACGACGGCGGGTACGGGCAGTGAGACGACTGTCGCCGCCGTGATAACCGACAGCGAGACGCACGAGAAATACGCGATCAACGACCCCGTTCTCATTCCGCGTTACGCGGTTCACGATCCGACGCTCACGGCGGGACTTCCGCCGCTGACCACCGCGACAACGGGGATTGACGCGCTCGTTCACGCCGTTGAAGCGTATATCGGCGGCAGTAACACGCGGGAGACGCGCCGAAACGCGGAGGAGGCGGTGCGCCTGATCTTCGCAAACCTCGTGCAGGCGACGGAAAACGGCTCCGACCTCACGGCGCGCGCGAATATGCAGCGGGCGGCGTTTCTTGCGGGCGCGGCGTTCACGCGGGCGTACGTCGGCAATATCCACGCCGTCGCACACACGCTGGGCGGCATGTACGGCACGCCTCACGGTCTTGCCAACGCCGTCATACTGCCCTACGTATTGAGACGGTACGGACACAAAATCGACAGGCGGCTCGCGGAATTGGCTCGCGCCGCGGGGATAAAAACGGACGGCACCGAGGTTCAGCGCGCCGACGCGTTTCGTGCCGCAGTGCTCGAATTGAACCGTCGGCTGAACATTCCGACGGCGATAACCGCGCTTCGGCGTGAGGATATCCCGCTGTTGGCGGGCAGAGCGTTGAAAGAGGCGAATCCGCTGTACCCCGTACCCGTCATCTTCAACCGCGCGGATATGGAGAACATCTACCGCGCGATACTCGCGGAATAGGACCGAACACTATGACTGCTGTTGAATTGCAAACCGTCACCGAACGGCAACGAACATTCTTCGCGGACGGCGGGACGCGGGATATCAAGACCCGCGTGTCGTCGCTCGCGGCACTGCGCCGCGAGATACTGTCGCGCGAGAGCGAGATACTGACCGCACTGCTGCTCGACCTCGGCAAATCGGCGTTTGAGGCGTACGCCACCGAGATCGGCATCGTGCTTGATGAGATAAAATACGCCCTGCGCCATATATATAAGTGGAGTGCCGACAAACGCGTGCCGTCCCCGCTGAAACAGTTCCCGTCTCACAGCTTTATCAGACCCGAACCGTACGGCAGCGTCCTCATCATGTCGCCGTGGAACTACCCGTTTCAGCTCACCCTCGCGCCGCTCATCGGCGCGGTGGCGGCGGGCAATTGCGTAATCGTGAAACCGTCGGCGTACTCCCCCGCCACCTCGGCGGTGATTCAAAAAATCCTCGGCTCCGTGTTCGCGCCCGAACATGTGTTCGCGGCGTTGGGCGGGCGCGAGGAAAACGCGCTGCTGTTGTCGCACAAGTTCGACTACATCTTCTTCACGGGCAGTGTCGCCGTCGGCAAGACGGTGATGGCGGCGGCGGCTGCAAACTTGACCCCCGTCACGCTCGAATTGGGCGGCAAAAGTCCGTGCATCGTCGACGACACCGCCGATATCGCACTCGCCGCGCGGCGTATCGTGTGGGGCAAGTTCGTCAACGCGGGTCAGACCTGCGTCGCGCCCGACTACCTGTTGGTGCATAAGAGCGTCAAACGCGCGCTCATCGGCGAGATGACCGCCTGTATCGAGCGGTTTTTCGGCGAAAATCCGCTGACGAGCGACCATCTGTGCAAGATGATCAACGAGAAGCATTTCGACCGTGTGCGGCGGCTCATCGACGGCGAGAACGTCGCGGTCGGCGGCGATTGCAATGTTGCCGCGCTGAAAATCGCGCCTACCCTGCTGGACAGCGTCGATTGGAACGCGCCCGTGATGCAGGATGAGATTTTCGGACCCGTCATGCCCGTGGTCGAGTTCGACGACCTCGCCGACGCGCTGGATAATGTGCGCGCCCGTCCGCACCCGCTCGCGCTCTACATCTTCACGAGAAGCAAGCGGAACGAGCGTCTCGCCCTGAACTCCGTATCGTTCGGCGGCGGTTGCGTGAACGATACGCTCGTCCACCTCGCCACGTCGCACATGCCGTTCGGCGGTGTCGGCGACAGCGGCACAGGCGGATACCACGGCAAAGCGGGGTTTGACACGTTCACGCACAGAAAGAGCATCATGAAAAAGTCGCTGCTGCTGGATATGCCGTTCCGCTACCCGCCGTACAAGGATTCGGCGTTGCGGCTGTTGAAGAAGCTGTGAAATAAGGAACCTCCCTCCGCCGTCTGCGGACGGCACCTCCCTCTATGAGGGAGGCAGGAGTTGGACGAGGATTGCGGACGGGGACAAACCCCCACCGACTGCGGTCGGCACCCCCCTCTATGAGGGAGGCAGGAGTTGGACGAGGGTTGCGGACGGGGGCAAACCCCCGCCGACTGCGGTCGGCACCCCCTTTCCGAAAGGGGGCAAGGGTTGGACGTGGGTTGCGGGGCAGTTCCGTAGGGGTGACCATTGGTCGCCCGTCGAGGTTATTCGCACCAAAACAGGGCGACCACATGGCAGATAACAGATAACAAATACGAGAACCGCGACCTTTAAAATCGCCAATGTGCGGCAGCGAAAATCAGCGCATAGCCCGCGACGCAAGTCGCGCATAATACTCTTCAAAACCTTTTGGAGGAACCCGCATGAGCAGTTCGTTTGACATTATCACCGATTCCACCACGGATTTGACGCCCGCACTCATCGCGGAGGCGAATCTGCACATCGTGCCGCTGCACTTCACACTGGACGGCGCGGAATACGTGAACTACCCCGATGAGCGCGAGTTGTCCGCCGCCGAGTTCTACGCGAAACTCCGCGCGGGCGGCATGTCCGTCACCACGCAGCTAACGCCGCAGACGTTCGTCGAGTATTTCACGCCGTTTTTACAGAGCGGCAAGGACGTGCTGTACCTCGCGTTCTCCTCCTCGCTGTCAGGCACGTGCGATTCGGGGCGCGCGGCGGCGGACGAACTGGCTAAGACGTTCCCCGACCGCAGAGTCGTGGTGGTCGACACGCTCGCCGCGTCCATGGGCGAGGGTCTGCTCGCCTTTGAAGCGGCACAATTGCGAAACGGCGGCGCGAGTTTGGACGAGACGGCGGCGTTCTGCGTGAGCCGCGTGCCGAACCTGTGCCACTGGTTCACGGTGGACGATTTGAAGCACATCAAGCGCGGAGGTCGCATCTCCGCCGCCGCCGCGCTGTTGGGCGGCATACTGTACATCAAGCCCGTCATGCACCTCGACAGCGACGGCAAGTTGGTGCCTGTCGCCAAAGTGCGCGGTCGCCACAAGGCGTTGGAGGGGCTGTGCGAACGTATGCGCAACAGTTATCTGCCAGAACTGGGCGGCACGGTGTTCGTCAGCCACAGCGACTGCTTAGGCGACGCGGAATTTGTCGCGGAATACGTGCGCCGCAATTTCCCCGTCAGGCGTGTGGAGATCGGCGGCATCGGTCCCGTGATAGGCAGTCACTCGGGTCCCGGAACCGTCGCGCTGTTCTTCTGGGGCAAAGAACGGTGACGGATTGATCATAAGCGCGAATCTGTCGTAGGGGTCGGTCTTGACCGACCCAATGTTGCGTCACACGGACAACGGGCGGGTCAAGACCCGCCCCTACGACTACTCGAATCAAAAATTGTGGTGCCGAAAATTTTCAACGCATTGTGTCCACACGCGCGGCGAGAAAAGTGTTGCATTATACCGCGAGATGATGTAAAATACAGAAAAAACGAGGAGGACGCGCGCCATGTCAAAACTCGAAGTGTTTTTCGATTACAGTTGTCCGTTTTGCAGGACAGGTTACGGCTACCTGACGGAGCTGTTGCCCGATTTCCCGAACGCGCAGATTGAACTGCTGCCCGTGGAGGCTCACCCGCGCAACGAGGAGCCTGAGCATCGCCCGTACGTTGACCTCGCCGTGCAGGGCGGGTTGTTCGTCAAAGCCGTCGGCGGCGACGAATACGCGTTCGCGGCACGCATGTTCACGCAGGCGGGCGACGACCGCATGGCGTTCGAGAACATCGACGCGCTGACAATCTGCGCCGCTGACGCGGGGATTGACGCCGCCGCGTTCAAGTCGGCGTTGCAGAGCGGAACGTACGCCGCGGCGCAACTCGCCGCCAACGACTACGCGTACGAGACGCAAAAGGTGTGGGCGGTACCCACATTTGTGTGCGGCGACAAGCGCATCGACGCCGTGGGAAACGTCGGCGTAACGAAAGATCAAGTGCGTGACCTGTTGCAAGAGCTGTTCGGCTGATGTTTACGGTACGCGAAATATCCGACGCGGAACGCAAGGCTCAGATTTGCGGTGATGTGCTGCGGGATTTGCCGAATTGGTTTGGGATTGAGGAAGCGACGCAGGATTATATTGACAAATCTCGGAGCGCACCGTTTTTTGCGGCTTACAACGGCGATTCGCCCGTCGGGTTCATCTACCTTCACGTCCACAACGAACACGCGGTTGAACTCTACTGCATGGGCGTGCAGGAGCGGTATCACCGCGTCGGCATCGGCAGTCTGCTGACTGCGGCGGCGGAGGAATACTGCCGACTCAACGCCCACAAATTTCTCACGGTAAAAACGTTAGCGGACGCGCACCCTGATGAGGGTTACAGAAAAACGCGTGAGTTCTACTACGCAAAGGGCTTTTTGCCCATCGAGGTTTTTTCGGATTTGTGGGGAGAGGCAAACCCGTGCCTGCTCATGTTGAAAGACCTGAAATAAATCCGTAAAATCCGCCGAGCATACGAAAAATGCCTAATATAAGAGGTTCGAGGATTCACTTCTCGAACCTCTCAGCCTTTCGGCTGACGAACAGGAAAAAGCGGAATAAACGGCAAAACGCCCTCTCTCGGCGATTCAAAATCGCTCGAAAGAGGGCGTTTGTTTTTTGGTGCGGACAATTGGTGTTAATAGAATGAGCAAACCTGTTGTAGGGGTCGGTCTTGACCGACCCGCCGCATCACGCGCAAAAAGGGCGGGTAAACCCCGCCCCTACGTGTAACACGAAGCCTTAATTGCGGTGCGGCACCGCGACTCACTCCCCCGTTTGCGTCCTGTACATCTCCGCGTACAGCCCGCCGAGTGCCATGAGCTCCGCGTGACTGCCCTGTTCGGCGATTTTGCCGCCCTGAATCAGGACGATCACGTCGCTGTCGCGTATCGTACTCAGGCGGTGCGCGATGATGAACGACGTGCGCCCGTCCGTGAGTTTCAGTATCGCGTCGCGGATTTTCTGCTCCGTCATCGTGTCGACCGAGCTTGTCGCCTCGTCGAGTATCAGAATCGGCGCGTCGACGAGTACCGCGCGGGCGATCGTCACGAGTTGCCGCTCGCCCTGACTGAGCGACGCGCCGCCGCCGTCAAGCACCGTCTCGTACCCCTGCGGCAGACGCGAGATGAACGCGTCCGCGTTCGCCGTGACCGCCGCGTCGCGCACGTTTTCAGGCGTGGTGCCGTCACTGCCGTACGCGATGTTATCGCGCACGGACGCGCCGAACAGCGACGTGTCCTGCAACACCACGCCGAACGCGCGGCGCAGGTCTCGGAGTTTGTAGTCGCGCAGGTCAACACCGTCGAGCAGAATTTCGCCCTCGTCGATGTCGTAAAACCGCGTGAGCAGGTTGATGATCGTCGTCTTGCCCGCGCCCGTGGGACCCACGATTGCGACGCGCGTTCCCGCGGCGACGGTGAGCGACACGTCTCTCAGCACGGGGTGCTCCGCGTCGTAACCGAACGTGACGTTGCGCAGTTCGATATCACCGCGAATACGGTCAATCGGCACCGCGTTCGGCACGTCCTCGGGTTCAGGTGTCTCGTCGATGATCTCAAATACACGCTCGGCACCCGCGACCGCGCTCTGGAAGTTGTTGTAGATGTTCGCGATATCGACGAACGGGCGCGAAAACTGCTTGGAATACAGCAGAAAACTCGATATCACGCCGAGGTCTACGCCGCCGTGCGCCGCCATGATCCCGCTCACGACGGCGATGGTCAGATAGCTCAGGTTGTTGATCACGCTCGTGAGCGGCATGAGGTAGCCTGAGACGATTGCCGCCTGCGTCGCCGCCGCGCGGTACTGCTCGTTGCAGTCCTCGAACTCGCGTATCATCGCGCCCTCGCGCGAGTACGCCTTCACGAGCGACAACCCCGAGATGCTCTCCTCAATCTGCCCGTTCAGCCGTCCGAGCAGGCTCTGCTGCTGTTTGTACAGCTTGCGGGTGCGCACCGTTATCACGCGTGTGAGTATGAAAATCAGCACGACCGTTGAACACGAGATGAGCGTCAAAAACACGTTGCTGATGAGCATTATCGTGAGAACGCCGATAATTGTGAACACGTAGATCATGAGCTGCGACAGCGAGTCGGATATCGTCGTCGAGATGTTGTCCACGTCGTTCGTGAGACGGCTCATCATCTCGCCGTGCTGATGGCGGTCGAAATACCGCAGCGGCAACGACTTCATCGCGCCGAACAGCACCTCGCGTATGTGCAGAATCAGCCGCTGTCCGATGCTCGCCATGAAATACTGCTGCACGAACCGCACGAGCCAGTCGGAGACGTACAATCCCGCGAGCAGCGCGATGAGCCACACCGCCGAAAAGCCGCTGTCGATGCTCGTTATCGCACGCCCGATAAGGAACGGCGAGAACACGCTCGACGCGCTCGCCAGTGCGGACAGCACCATTATCCAACCGAGTCCGCGCCCGTGTCCTCGGCACAGTGACCACAGTCGGAGCAGGGTGCCGCGCAGGTCCTTGGGTTTTTCCACGGGTTTGCCGCGATTTGCCGCCATGCCCTCGCGCACGGGGGGCAGTGATACGTCGCGTTCAGCCATCTCACTCACCTCCGATCTGCGAATTGTAAATCGCGCGGTACGTCGGGCAGTCCGCAATCAGATTTTCGTGCGCGCCGATGCCCATGACGCGCCCGTCCTCCATGCACAGCACCCTGTCACACCGCATCACGGTGCTGATCCGCTGTGAGATGAGCAGCACGGTCGTCTCGGTGGCTTCGGTGCGCAGGGCGTTCAGTACGCGCGCCTCGGTCGACGCGTCGAGCGCGCTCGTACAGTCGTCGAGTATGAGTATTTTCGGTCGGCGCACGAGCGCGCGGGCTATGCTGAGCCGCTGTTTCTGCCCGCCCGAGAGATTCACGCCGCCCTGCCCGAGTACCGTGTCGTACCCGTCGGGGAACGAGCGCACGAAATCGTCCGCACACGCCGTGCGCGACGCCGCGAGTACTGCGTCCTCGTCCGCATTCTCGTCGCCCCACCGCAGATTGTCCGTTATCGTCCCCGTGAACAGCAGTGACTGTTGCGGCACAACGGCTATCGCGCCGCGCAGATTGTCCGTCGCAATCGTGCGCACATCGCGGTTGTCCACCGCGACGGTGCCGCTCGTGGGGTCATAAAATCGCGGAATCAGGTTCACGAGCGACGATTTGCCCGAACCCGTCGCTCCGATGATGCCGAGCGTCTCACCCGCGCGCACCGTGAAGCTGATATCGCTCAGCGCGGGTCGAGCCGCGCCCGCGTACGCGAATGTGACGTTCCCGAACGCTATCTCGCCCGTGATATCGAGCGGTTCCGCCGTGTCCGCGCCGAGTTCGGCGAGCGCGGGTGTCTCATCGAGAATCTCACCGACACGCGCGGCACTCGTCGTCGCGCGCACGGCGTTGTTTAAGATATTGCTCACCATGCCGAGCGAGAACAGCACCTGCGTCATGTAATTGACGCTCGCCATGAGCCGCCCGATCTCCGACGAGGTCTGCGCCTTGCTGATCCACAGCAGCGCGATGATACCGAAGTTGACCGTGAGGTTGATGAGCGGTCCGAACACCGCGAGTACGCGCGTCGCGCTCACGCCCGCGTCGGCGAAGTCCGATGCCGCCGCGCTGAATTTCGCGCTCTCCCGCTCCTCTGCGTTGAACGCCTTGACGACGCGCACGCCCGACAAAAACTCGCGGCTGACCTCGTTCAGACGGTCGAGCCGTTTTTGCAGCCGCCCGTAGCGCGGAAAACCGAGCTTCATATTCGCCGCGATAAGCGCGGCGCAGACGATTAGAATCGCCGCCATTATCGGCATTTGCTCAGGCGTTTGAATGATCAGCAGCGTCACCGCGCCGACGCACATGATCGGCACTTTCATCATGATGCGCATGAGCCCGTTGACGAACGTCTGAATCTGCGTCACGTCGTTCGTGATGCGCGTGATGATGGACGAGGTTTGCAGACGGTCGATGTTCTCGTGCGACAGCGACTGCGTTTTCTTGTACATGTCGCCGCGCAGTTCGCGCCCGATCTGCTGAGACGTGCGGCTCGCGTAGATGTTGCGCATGACCGCGCCGACCGCTCCGACGGCGGTGATACCGAGCATTATCGCGCCGTATCGCAGAATCGCCGCGATGTCGAGGTCCTTAACGCCGCGATCCACGATGCGCGCCATAAACGTCGGTTGCAACAGTTCCGCGAGTGTTTCCAGCGTCAGAAAGAACACACCGAGCAGGAAAATCCCGAGGTGTCGCCGCACGTACCGCATTATCAATTTCATACTCTGTCATACCTTTTTAATTACTTTATGCTGCTATTATACGCCGTTCACGCGGATTTTTCAAGAAAAAATGTGTAATTGTTGCAGGCGGGCGGGATTTGCATAAACCGTCATAGTAGGGGCGGGGTCAACCCGCCCTTGCAACAACCTGTCATTCTGAGCGAAGCGAAGAATCCCCTTGAAAATGCGCATTAGTCGGGGGATTCTTCGCTTCGCTCAGAATGACAGCTAAACTCAAAAAGGGCGGGTCAACCCGCCCCTACATTAGACTGCTTGTGCATGTAATGGACGGAGTTTTGTGTATTCAACCGCAACAAAACCTATTGCAAAACCGCTCGACTTGTGATACAATCTCAACAAAAAATTATGCCGATTGGGGGAAATTTTTATGACGAACGTAGAACAGCTCATCTCACGGTTCGCGAAAATCCCGCGCATCGAGGAGACGGGACCGCAGCACGGTTACAACGGCAAGCGTATGGCGCGTCTCGGACTGCGCACACGGCTGATTCACGCCGCGTTGTGCGTTATCGGACTGGTGCCGCTTGTGCTGTACTTATTCGGCGCGGACGTGAGCCGACGGCTGATCGCCGTGGGGTTCGGACTTATCGTGCCGGGCGGCGGCTTCATGGCTTGCGGCGGACCTCTGACGATGGCGGCGGGGATTTACGTCTGCTTTTGGCTGTGGCGCAAGCGCGCGATGATGTGGCAGGACTTCTACGGCAGTCTCGCGGGCATCGTCGGTTTCTGGGCTGTCGGCGCACTCGGCGGACTGCTTGCGTTCCCGTGGTGGGACTGGCTCGTCGCAAAGCACGAGTGGGCGTACAAAATCGAGTTTCTGCGCTACCAGTGGTGGGGCTGGATTCTCGCCATAGTGTGTGCCGTGATACTGTTCGGCAAGTTCGAGTTGCAGGTGAAAAAAATGTACAAGGAGATGGCGGCGGCGCGCGACGAGCGTCTGCCGACATTTGACGACGCGATTGCGGAGCTTGACGCGGCGACGGCGGCACCCGCCAATGCGTTGCCCGACGAACTCGACGCTGAACAACTCAAAGCCGCGCGGTTCCTGCTCGACACCGCCGTAAACCGCGAGGACGGAGACTTCACGGGGTTCGACTGGCTGCGCGGACTCGCGGAGTACCGCTATCAACTCTCCGCATTCGGGTACGGACTGATGATAATGCGCGCAAAGTACCTGCCGAACTTTGAGGGGTACCTGAAACAGGCGCATCGGTTCCTGATTCGCGGTTACGCCGACCCGCGCACGTGCGGCTACTGGGCTAAAGAGGCACTCACGGGGTACGGCTCGCGCAACCCCGACCCCGTTGTGAAAGCTAACGTCATGCTGTCGGGCTGGATGATGCCCGTCGTCGCGGGTTATCACGACCAGTACGGCGACGACGAGTTTGAGCGCGAGGCGTCGATCAAATTCCGGCCTAACAAGGACAAACCCGACGAGACATACGACTACAACAGCGCGGGTATCATGCAGGTGCTGTACCGCCAGTTCGCGGAACACGAATACCCGTATATGCTCATACCGTGCGAACCGCACGTCGCGTTCCCGACGTGTAACGGCTACGGACTGCTCGGCATGCTGCTGTACGACCGCGACCACGGCACGCATTTCTGCGCGGATTTCTGGGACGAATTGTATGACAACGTGAGTTCGGAGTTCATCGAGATCGACGGCTCCATGGCGTTGCGGCGGCAATACCAGTACGGCTTGCGGCACCTGCCTGCGTCGCAGCTCGGGTACAACCCGATGGCGGACGTGCAGAATTACCTGCACTTTCTGCCGATTTTCCCCGGTCTCGCGCGGCGGTGTTACGCGCTCGTGCGCAAGAACGAGTTGGAAATTCGCGACGGCGCGGCGCACGTGAAAAAAACGCCGTGGGATAAGATGATCGACATGTTCACGTTCACGCCGAACCCGTCGCTGCAAATCGCGACGCTTGCGATGACGGCGGCGGAGTACGGCGACACCGAGTTGACGGACGCGCTGAACAAGACCGAGGAGATGCAACTCACGCGGTCAAAGGAGCCGAATTCGTTCAAATTCCAGAACGTCAACAGTCTCACGGGTGCGTATCTCGCGTTCTCAAAGCTGTGCAAAAAGGGATACTGGTCTGACGTGATCCTGCGCGGCGTACCCGAGACGGCGAAAACGGGACCCGTGTTGACGGACTGCGCATACCCCGACGTGATACCCGCAAAGGCTTGCAGCTCGGGCGAGGATTTGGAACTGGTGCTGTACGACGGCGCGGGCGCGGGCGATTTCCCGATCAAAATCGAGCGTCTGCACCCCGACACGCGCTACACGGTCAACGGCGGGAGCGAATTCACCTCCGACGCGGGCGGCGCGGCGACATTGACCGTACATCTCGACGGCAGAACGCCGTTGCACATAGTAAAGGCGGGCTAACGCATATTTGCAAATGCAACGTGTTTGCACAGGGTGGGACGTGGTTTCGTAGGGCGCGACGACTCGGCGCGCCGTTGAGCCAAATATTGCGCGCGCACGTCGGGCAGACGGTGCGCCCAGTGGTCGCACCCTACGTCCGAACCTTCGTCCACCGTCCCCTACGTCCAAATCCCCGTTCTAACCTCCAACATCTAACCTCTAACCTCTCCAAAAGGTGGTCTCTTTCATGCTTTGCTGTATTGTCGCGGGGCTGTTTATCGCGCGTTTCGTCGTGAAATGGCCGCGTGTCGCGAAATATCTCGGGTTCGAGTTCCGCGACGACAACGCGTTCGGTTGGGACGAATACTGCGACCTCGACCGATTTAAGGATTAGTATGCGCGCGTTTCGCATAACCGTTATCGGTTCGTTCGCGCTGTCCGTCGCCGTCACCGCGCTGTCGCTGACTGTGTTTCACCACGACCACATGTGGCACACGGCGCACGTTATTATTACGACGCTGATGTTCCTGCTGATTGCCGCGTATCTGCGAAAGAGCGCGCAAATCGCGTCGCTCGCGGCGGCGCGTGAGTTGCATGAACGCTTTGCGCGAGACGAGAGCGTCAAGTCGGGCGACATCGTGACCATCAAGCCGAACACGCCGATTCGCATCGACGGTGAGATCATCAGCGGCAGTACACGCGTCGATGAGTCCGCGCTGTCGGGCGCGCGTGAGCTTGTCGAAAAACGCGTGGGCGACACGGTGTATCGCGGCAGTATCAACCACGGCGGCGAGATCAGGGTGCGGATCGTCGAAAATTTCCGAGTATCTGCCGCGCCGTCATTGCGGGGGTCCTCGTCGGCGTTTAATGTCTGCACAGGCGCACTCGCCAAGAGCGGGATTGTCGTCAGACCTGACAATCTGCTCGATCTCGCCAAGGCGAAAACGCTGTCGCCGCAAGGCAATTTGCACGAGCGCGAGGGCTATGCCGCGACGCGCGACACGCTTGCGAAGATGGGCGTGACGCTCGCGGACAGCGGCGGCTACGCGGATATCGCGTTGTGCGATTTCACAAAACTCAATCAAGACCTTCGGAGTGGCGATATTTTAATCACGCACAACAAGATCACGCACGTGCTGAAAGCCGTGTACGTCGCGCGCGTGTACGCGGGTGCCGTGCGGTACACTAAAATCCTCGCGTGGGCTACGTTCGTTGTATTCTGCGTGCTGTGCGCGTTCCGACAATTCACGTTTGCGGGCATGGCGGTTGCGGTGTGGGACGCGCTCGGCGTGTTGGAGGTGCGGCGACTCGACCGAGCGTGCGCAAAGCTGAGTTTCGTGAAAGTGGCTAAACAACGGTGACAAAACGCCCGCTCCAACCGAGCGGGCGTTCAGACTTTCAAAAGCCCCTCGTCATTGCGAGCGCACGAAGCAATCCAGACCTCGTTTCTCCGTCCAAACACCGTAAAACGCGGGATTGGACGAGGTTGCGGGGGGACTGGATTGCTTCGCGCGGCTCGCAATGACGAGGTGAGACGCGATAAAAGCAGATTATTTCGACAGGAACACACAAACCGCGCCGTAAATTACGGCGCGGTTCGTATATGCTTGTTGATTTTACCGTTTTGCGGGCTTGCCCACCTGAATGGACGCCTGCATGAGGTAACACTCGGGGTTGAACTCGCTGATCTCATCGTGCAGGTAGATGTTGTACATCGGTCCCACGAGGTTCAGCTTGTGTTCCTTCGCGTACGCGTACATGCGCTCCGACAGGTCGTGCGTGACACCGTAGTATCCGCGCGTGTATCCGACGAGGTAATCCCCCTCGGGCTTCTTCTCGACACCGAATGGTGTCACGAAGAAGAATCTCGATGGCTGCGACGGTGTGCGCATGAAGTCGTCCATGCTGTCGAACAGTCCGCCGACGGGGAACGCGATGTCGAGCCCGTGCGCCTGCGCGTCGTGGTAGAATTCGAGCAGCGGTTTGTAGAACTCGCGGTGGTTGCCGAAGTCGTTGTCGTCCCCTCGGATAATGGACAACTCATCCATGTGCTGCACCTCGATGGCATCCACATTGGCGTTTAGTCCGTCCTCAATGTTCGACATGAACGTGTGCAGGATCGCGTAGGAGTTCTGCAATTTTAGGAGTTCCGCGTCAAGATCACGCTCTTTTTGCTTTATCAGCTCTATGATCTTCTCGGGTGTGCGATCCTCTGTCAGTGTGCGCAGCCGTTTAATCGGGATGTCAAGACCGCGCAATACGTTTATCATGTTGACAAAGACTATCTGCCGCGTGGAGTAGTAACGGTAGTCGTTCTCCTCACCGCGTTTTGCAGGGTGGAACAGGCCGATCTCGTCGTAGTATCGCAGAGTGGACTCTCTCACACCCGTAAACTGCGCGAACTCTTTTATTGATAACAGTTCTGATTCTGCCACTTCTTCGCCACTCCTGTTATGAAAGTTACAATTTAACGTATTGGTATCCTTGTTGCAATTATACATTTTAGTATTCCGCTATTGTACCCAGCACAGTTTATTTTACCGCACTGTGATTGACAACTCCTTTACTTTTATTTTTTACTTTATTTTTCGAGCGAACTCCAATCGATATTCGGCAGGAGCTGTGTCCAGTCCTCGTAGTCGTCCGCTTTTCTCACGTAATCGTGGGTATTGGTCGCCTCTTGAACCGCCTCGTAGTACCATGCACCCGAGAGGTTGTCAGTCCAGCGCACCATGTTCGCGAGCATGTCCTCTTCGTGGATCTTGTCGCGGTCAAGCACTCGGTTGACGAGCGTCATCGCCTCGGCACGCGTGATATTCGTGTTGGGTTTGAACGTCTTGTCGGGATAACCCGTTATCCAGCCCTTAGCCGCCGCGCGGTTGATATACTCTGCCGCCCAGAGACCCGCGATATCGCTGAATTTGTTCGCGCCGACGTACGAGCCGCTGTCGAACCGAGCCGCGATTGCCGCGAACTCCGCACGTGTGATGTAGGCGTTCGGGCGGAACGTGCCGTCCTTGTATCCGTTGACGATGCCGAGACCCGCCATCGTGGATATCGCCGTGTTGTACCACTGTCCCTTGTTCACGTCGCTGAAATTGTTTGTTGACCTCAACGCCGCGTCACGCGTCTCTTTTGTGAGCAGGCGGAAGAACATTGTCGCAACCTCGGCACGCGTGATATTGCCCTCGGGCTTGACTGTGCCGTCTTTGTACCCGATGATGTACGCGAAATGGTTTCCGCGATCAAGCTCAGGTGTGACACTGCCGCCACCGCCGCCGCCGTTGCCACCGCCGCCGTTACCGCCGCCGCCATTGTCGCCGCCGTTATCGCCGCCGTTGTCCTCGACCTTTGTCCAGTGCGCTTGAAGCACTATGTTGCCTGTGACCTTGCCCGACAGGAAGTTCCATATCGTGCTGCCGATGAACCAACCGTCAAACTTGTATCCTTCACGATTGGGATCGACGGGTTTCAGAACCAGACCGTCTTTTTCGATTGTCTGCGCGGGTGCGTTGCCCGTTCCGCCGTTGAGGTCAAACGTGACCGTGTACGGATTCGAGACGGCTTCCCACGTACCTGTGACGGTGACGTCGGCGTCAGGCATCGTGAACTGATTGTTCGACACCGTGACCGCTCTGCCGTTCGCCATGACCGACCAGCCCTTGAACACGTATCCGACGAGTGTCGGCTCGGAGGCGATTGTGACTTTCGTCCCCGACGCGACGGCTCTCAGCGCGGGAAGCGCGGGTGCTGTCGCGGGTGAACCCGCAGCGTAGACGTAGTTGACGTTATACGTGGTCACGTCCTTGGTCCAGTTCGCGATGAGCGTCATGTTCGAGCTGACCGTGTCTGTACCGAAGCCCCACGCGGTGGAACCCTTGTACCAACCGTTGAATGTGTAGCCTGTTCTCGTGGGATCGGCGGGCTTTGTGACCTTTCCGCCGTCCGCCACCGACTGCGACGGCACCTGAGCACTCGTCGCGCCGTTCATGTCAAAGCTCACGAGGTACGTACCGGGTGCGCGGATTGTCGCGGGGACGAATTTCGTCGTTCCTGCGGGCATGTCCGCCACATTCGCGCCCTGCGTGTTGTCCGCGGGGTCCGTGAACCCTTTGTACAGGTAGTATGCGTCGTTTTTCATGGTACCCGACATGTTTGTCTTACCGTAGGTGATAGCGATGGGGAGAATCCCGCCCGCTGCCGCGATTTTCTCGCGCAGCATGTCGATGTCGGTGATCTCAAATTCCAGCGCGAGCTTGCCGATGTAACCTGTGACGGGGTCGGGTCTGTCGCTGAGACTGCCGACGAAGATGCCCTCTAAGTTGTTCCTCTCGATACCGAACGGTGCGACGTAGACGCAATCGTCGTCCTCATTGAGCGCGATCGGCCAACCGAGACAACCCGTCAAATCCGAGAAGTCGAAGATGAACCGAACGCCGAAGCACTGCGCCCAAACCGCAGGGTCTACGTAGCAATAGTATTCGAGCGTGAGATAACTGCCGTTTCTTGCCGTTGCGGGCAGCACCTGATCGTTTCCGATCCAACCGAAATAGCCGTTTACGTAGTTCTTGCTCGGCTCGGTGGGAGCGGCACCTGCGATCGTGACGAGTGATAAGCACATCACGACGGCGAGCGCGAAGGCTGTAATTTTTTTCATGTTCATTGTAACACTCCTTATGTTATCTTTCCCCGTCGGCGTTAACTCACACCGTCGCGGGGACATTATTCGCAATTTTATGTCGTTGCGGGGCGGCGGTTAAACCGCCCCGCAACATCTGTCCGTTATCCGCTGTTTCGGAAGTGTTGTATCGTTGGTGTTTTACTGTTATGCCTCGATTTTCAGCGAACCTCTGAGCAGTCCGTACATGATCGAGTAGTCTGCTGTGGTGATGTCGGGGAAACCGTCGAGGTTTGCCAGCTCGTAGACGTAGTTTCCGTCAGCCAACGGCAGCGGTGTCTCGATGCTGCCTCTGAGGTAGTTGTACTGCATTGCGTAGTCTGCGGTGGAGATGGTCGTGTTCTTCAACACCGCGCCGGGGATGATGACCTTGTGCGTTGACGCTGTCTTTGCGCCGCTGGATGCCGTGTATGTCAACACGAAGTCAACGATACCCGAGTTTTTCACGTCTGTCACGTTGACGGTCACGACACAGTATTCTTTGCCGTCGTATTGAACCGTACCCGCTGTGGTCAGCGTGGAGAGCGAGGATGCGGTGAGAATCTCATCGTAACTTGCAAACTTGCCGACTGTCTCAAAGCCGTTCGCGGGGGTCGCTGTCAACGCGAAGCGTGACGCCTCTTTTGCGAACTCAGCGGGGCTGCCCGAACCGTTCACACGGACGAGGAATTTCAGTGTCGCTGTGTATTCGTTCGCCCAGTGTCCGCGCAGGATCGTGAGACCGCCGAGAGCTGTTCCGTTGCTGTCCGCGGGAACGATCTCAACCGTGATATCTTTCCATGTGGCGTACAGCACTAAGTCTTCTGTGATCGGGGTGTTGAAGTCGAACGGGGTGTACACGCTGCCGTTTTTCGTCGCCCAACCGTCGAACACGAAACCGTCGCGTGTCGGGGTGACGTTCGGGTCAGTGGCTTTCTCGCCGCTGATGACTATCTGAGAGGGGACGGAAGCGGGGGTGTTCGCGCCGTTGAGGTTGAACGAGACTGTGAACTCATCGTAGTCCTTGTGACCTGTGTGATCCTTGTCCTCTGCCCACACGGGGTACAGGGTTACGTCGCCGTTCGTGAGGTCTGCGGGGGTGATAACCGTGATGATGCCTGCCGCATCCTCTTCAGCCTGCGAGGTGATAACCTTTGCGGGGTCTGTCTTGCTCCAACCGAGGAACACTGCGTCGACGAGGGTCAAGCCGCCCTTGCCGGGAAGCGGGAAGTTGGGACCCGCGTAGTTGGGCGGGAAGTAGACCGTCGCGGGGGGATTGCCCTGAATCGCGGGGATGTTCGCCGTACCGTCGTCGAATATCAGTTTCGTTTCGAGGAAGTCGGGGATTTCGTCGCCCTTGTCGGGGTCGTAGGGGTTGTTCTCGTCGTACGGACCGTCGCCGCCGTCGGGATCGTAACCGTTGACCTTATCCTCGCCCGCGACGGGGTAGAGGGTGATGTCGCTCTGTACGTTTGTGATCTCAAAGCCCGGGAAGTAGATGTTCGTGCCGCCGTTGTACTCAGCCGCTGTGGTGATGACCGCGCGCTTTGACAAGCTCCAGCCCATGAACACCGCGTCGGTGTATTTCAGGAGACCGCTGTTCGCGGAGACCACGTAGTTGCTGCCCTTGTTGACGACCACTTTGCTCGGCACCGAACCGCTCAGGTAAGGAAGCAGCGGGTTTTGCGCATAGGTGATGGTCACTTGCAGGTAGTCGGGGATACCGTCGTCCGTGTCGGGGTCGTAGGGGTCTTCACCTGGCTCGTACGCGTTCTTCGTGTCCGTAGCCCAGACCGCGTAGATCGTCTTGTCGCCCGAGATTGTGAACGTGTCGAGGAAGTTCACCGCGTCAAAGTCTTCCTGCGTGACGACTGCCGCCTCGGGGGTTTCGCTCCATCCGATGAGGACGTAGCCCGTGCGCGTCAGAGCAGGTGCGTAGTTGCCGACGACTACCGAGTCGCCTGAGTTGAACGTCTCGCTCTTCGCGCTGCCCAGACCGTCGTGGTTCGGGTTGAAGTCGAGCGTACATTCCAAGCTCTTGAAGTGGGGAACGAGTACGATGTCGCCTGTTATGATGTCTGTGTCGAAATCGAACGGGGTGTCAGGATCGCCGCCCTGTACGTACCAGTAGTCAAATTCGCCGCCGCTCTTTGTCGGGTCGGTCGTCGGCTCTGTCGCGTGGTCGCCGTATTCGACGTTCTGGTCGGGGATTGAATCGGGTGTGTCCGTGCCGCTCACGTCGAACGATACCTTGCTCGAAATGCCGAGCGTCAGGTCGACGAACTTCGTGAGAGCCGCGTAGTTGAGGTTCTTGACGAATATGATGTCGTCCACGGTGTGGTTGCCGACAGGCAGAACCGCCGCGTCGATGTTGTTCGTCCGATAGTCGACCAAGTACGACAGTCTGATGTGAAGCAGATGGTCGGGAGACGCGAGCAGTGCCGCCTTGAACGCCTCCATGTCGGTGATCTGGAACTGAACTTTACATCCGTCGAGGTAGCCCGTGATCGGGTCGACTTCACTCGTGGTGAACGGTGCGTTCGTCGAGCCTGTGATCTCGTACTGTCCGTTCGCCGCGCCGCCGATAACCTTCGCCGTGGTCAGTCCGACGATATCGCCGTCACTGTCGGACACCGCCGTGCGCCATTTCAGGAACGCGATGTGATCGACGAAGTCGAGTTGCAGACGGAAGCCCATGATGTTAAACCAATCGGCTGGGTCTGCGAAGAATTCAAGCGGGATTTGTACGGTAAGTCCGTTTGAACTGTTCGGGTCTACGTTGACATGCCCGCCTATGTAGCCGAATCCGCCATCGGGGTAATTGGGTTCGTCCGCCGCGTTGGCGGTGAGCGTCGGGAACGCTGCCAGCGACAGCACCAACGCGAATGCCAACAGTAGGCTAAGGTGTCTGTGAAATTTACTCTTGAGTGTTTTCATGATCCTCCTTTGCGGCTGTGCCGCTTTGAAAAATGTATTTATGTTAAAGCGTTTGCTTTACATACGTATGGGGTTTTCGTCTGAGGTTAGATTACGATCTCTCCGCGCATCAGGTTGTATTCGAGCGTGTAATCCACCACCGTGATCTCTCCGTCCCTGTTCAGATCGGCGAGCTCAAAGAGGTAGTTCCCCTCCGCGCCGTTTACGGGCAGGTTCATCGAACCGCGCATGTAGTTGTACAACATGGAGTAGTTCGCGGCGGATATGTCGCCGACTTTCAGGATATCGCCGGGGATCAGCACCCTGTATATCGCGTTTGAGGTCGTGCCGTTCGCGCTGTATGTCAGCGTGAAGTCTACAATGCCTGAGTTGTGCGTGTCTGTGACCGTGAATTTGATCTCGCGGTAGGTCAGACCGTCGAGCGTGACCGTGCCGCCGATGCTCGCCGCGCTGAGTGTCAGGTTCGCATCCATGATCTTCGTGTAGTTTGCGAACACCCGCTCAAAACCGTAGCTCGGTGCCGCTGTGAGCGTGAAGTTCGCCAGTTCGCTCTCTACTTTCGCCGCGTCGTAACTGTCTCCGATGCGCACGTAGAACGACAGCGTCCGCGTGTGTTCGTTTGCCCAGTGTCCGCGTATAATCGCGAATCCGCCGTCCGCCGCCGTTATCGCAACCGTGGGGTGCAACGCCGCGGTCGGCGTGTAGTAGAATGTGATGATGTTCACACTGTGTCCGAGCGTCTCGGTTTTGTACTCCTGTGTCGGCTCGTATGAGGGTATCTCAGGCGCGAATTCGGTGACGATCGACTTGTTCGTCGTAAACGTCTCCTCCGTGCGCAGCACCTCGTAGTTGTCCGAGCGCAGGTAGCGCACCACGTAATCGCGCAGTGTGAAGTCTCGGTAGTAGAACGTGATGACGTTGCTTGATGAATCCGCGCCCACGTTCAGGCTCTTCGTCGTGTAGTCGGGTACGAGATAGACGTTTTCGGGGTATCCCGCGTCCATCGACTCCAACGCCTTGCCGTAAACCGTCTCACCGACGGATGCGGTCTTCGTCTCGCTCAGCAGCGTGTCGCCGTTGTCTGCGCGCACGTGCTGCACCGTGTACCGCGCGGTGCGATCACGATCCCAGCGAGCGTGCAGTGTCATGCTCGTCTCGACAGCGCGGTCAAACGCCCATCTCGACAGTCCGTCGTCCAAGAACCAGCCCTTGAATACGTATCCGTCTCTCGTCGGGTCTGCGGGGCGCGTCGCACTCTCGCCGCCGATTACGGACTGCGAGGGGACGAATGAACCGCCGTTGGAGTTAAAGGTGACGGTGACGTGTTTGCGTCGAAGTTTTGCGTAGAGCGTGATGTCCGAATCGGGGATCGTCTTTGACGTGAGTGGGCTGAGGTAGAAATCGTCGGGGCTTGCGTACCAACCCACGAATTCGTAATCAGCGGGGATATTTGCCGGCACTCGGCTGAGGTCGATCGG
>JAISJJ010000019.1 GCA_031261585.1 Oscillospiraceae bacterium | reverse complement strand
CTCCCATTTATAGTAACTCGTTGTGCTGAAATAGCTGTCAATCCGCCCCGACGATGCGACCATTCCGCGCTCTTTGTCAACATAAAGATTTGACGTGTCACTCAATTCCTCTAATATGCCGTTTTCGACGAAACGACCCGCCGCACTATCCCACAGCCGGTAGTAGCACGGCTCGTTGCGCATTGATCCCCCGCTTGCGCGGAAGATACTGAGGTCGAGATATCCGTCGAAATTCCAGTCGTCGAAACGCAGTTCGGGGTAACTGTAACTGTAATAATTATACTGTTCCAGATCGGAGAATTTTTGTAACAGCAACCCGTCCGCACCAAAAACCGAGATAACCGTGTTGAACGACGGGCTGTACACGTCAGATTCAGTTACGGTGTACACGACCTCAAACGTAAATTCAGGTATATTTTCTTTGATCTGCCGCCGATACATCTGTGTGTATGTAACGCCGTCGCGCGGGTACGGTGTGTATTCGTGTTCGTCCGATGTTATGACCCACTCGCCGTTAATGAGCTCGGTTGTTGTATATCGCGTGTCGGTGCCGATTTCTTCACCGCTGTCGTTGTATACAGTTGACATTAGCATCTCATATGTTTTCACACAGACGAGTTCGTCTCTGTACCATTCGTAATAATCGATGTGTCCCCCATAACCCCCAAGGCGTACCGATGCGGACACCCGTCCGCTTTCTGCGTCGGCATAAAGCGTCGCACCGCTGCTCAATTCCTCCAACAGTGCGTTCTCGACATATGTATTTGCCGTACTGTCCCAGAGCCAATAGTAGTGCGGCATATTTAACGATGTGCCGCCTGTATGCATCCACACACAGAGGTCGAGATATCCGTCAAAGTTGTAGTCGTCAAACACGATGCCTCGTTCATCAACCGCAATATTCATGTCTGTTAAGATGTCTGTAATTGTTTGGTAGTACAGCTCATTCAGACTGTTGATGGTAATATCAGCCGAATAAGGAAAGTCCCATATCAAATCCGCAATCTCGCGACTGCTAATTGTTACCGCAACCTCAAATTCAGGCAGATTTTCATTAATCTGCTTGCGCAACACGAGATCGGGCGGCACCGTCGGCTCGACACTCGGCACCGTCGGCTCAACCTCCGTCGCCGCGCTCGGTGACGGTTCCTCGACCTGCCCACCCTGCCCCGCGCACGCCGTCACAGCAAGCAACAGCACAATCAGCACAACCGCAAATCTGCGTGTTTTTTCCGTGAGTGATATTGTCATAAGTCTCCTTTTCCGCACATAAAACGCTCAGATTGCCGCAGCCCTCGCCGTCACCTTCGCCGAAAGTACTCGGCGTTTCGCAGTTCCGCTATGTACCCGTCCAAATCGGGCGTATCGTGCCGACGCGCGAGTTCGACCGCGCGGTCGATATCGTAGTCGACGCGGACGAACTGTACATCTGCGTCGCCGCCGTCGTCCTCAATGACGGCGTACGATGCGCGCGGAACGTCCAGCGGGTTGCCGACGCTGCCGACGTTGATGAGCCGCCGCCCCGAGAGCGTCTGGTCGTACGGTCGGTGTATGTCGGCGTAGACGGCGATGTCCGATTCGCGCTTTTCGCGCGACTTTTCGGAGTATCCGAATAACTCCGCGCGCTGTTCGAGCGGGCTGTCGGGGAAATAGCGGTTGAAATTCTGCGGGTGCGCGTGGAACAGTCTCACGAGTTTGCCGCCGAGCGTAAATTCTGTGCTGTGCGGCAGCGCGGCGGCGAACTCCATGCGCTCGTCGCCTATCTCGTCGATGAACCAGCACATGCGCTCGGTGATGTCGTGCGCGTCGCCCTGACATAGGCGCACGTAGTAGTGAAACAGGACGTGTTCCCAGTTGCCGATCACAATCTCATCGCAATGGCGGCGGCACAGGTCGATTGCGGCGCGCGAATTGGGTCCTTTGCCCACCATGTCGCCGAGACATATAACGCGATCCGCACCGCGCGCTTCGATGTCGCGCAAAACCGCCTCAAACGCGGGAATGTTGCCGTGAATGTCGGCGATTACTGCGATTTTCATTTGCTGCCTCGAAATGGTAATACGTTTGGAAGCATAGCGGAGATTACATCTTGATCCCGATCAACATCGCGATTCCACGGCAACGCCAACCTCTCTAAACTCACGAGATCGCAAATCGGCAGATACGAATGTGACGCGAGCCGTAGGTTTATCAGCGTGAGCGCGCGCAAAGATTTCATCGTTCGCAGAAATTCCAAGTCATCGACGGGGATATATGTCTCGGCGAACTGTTTACCTCCGACTTCGAGTTCCAAAAGACCTGTCAGCTTACCCAACACGGAATAATCGGAAATCTTTTGAAAATTCTCAAGCGACAACACTTGAAGCGAGGGCATATCACCGAGTGCCGAGATGTCTTGCACACTTGCGCCTGTGCCAATGCGAAGAAATTTCAGCTTTTTGAGGTTTCTCAGCGCGGATAAGTCTTTGTAAGCTCCCCATTTGAGATACAGAAACTCCAAATCGGTCTGGCAACAAATCGCATCAAACAAGTCCTGCGGCACGCGGGACACAAACCACAAATTCTCAAAAGCGGTCGGGTTGTCGCGCAAATAACTGACCCAGTCCTCGCGAATCTTCCGCGCTTCCTTTACGGTAGCGTTCGGCAACTGTGTACACCCTAACTGAGCAGTACGCGAACCGTCGAGTTCACTTACAAGATGCATAAACGGCGTATCGCCTCTCCGATTTACGTTAAAAAAGCTGCTGTATCCTATACTGTACTCCATACTTACCTTCCTTTGATAATACTGCTAAACCTCAATCAAAACTCAACTCAGTCCGCCCTATCAAATCGTTCTGCAACTCGCGGCTCAACTCTACGAAGTACGCCGAATATCCCGCTATGCGCACGACCAAATCCTTGAACTTTTCGGGTTCCTCCTGCGCGGCGAGCATCGTCTCGCGACCGACTATCGAGAACTGCGACTGCATGCCGCCGCGCTCGAAATATCCGTCCATGAGCGCGGAGAGGTTCGACAGCCCCGTCGCACCCGACACAGCGGTCGGGGCGAATTTCCAGTTGAGTATGATACCGTTCGCGATGCGCGAGTGGTCGAGTTTCGACACGGATTTCGCCACCGCCGTGGGTCCGCGCGTGTCGTGACTGCCCGCGTACGTGTGCGCGGGTCCGATGCAGTCGGACACGGGTTCGCGCGCCTTGCGACCGTCGGGTGTCGCGGACAGAACGCTGCCGTGCATGACGTTGTTCGTCACGGAGAACACGCCGGGCATGAACTCGCCGCCGTGCGCCGTCGGGCGGTGTTCGATGTGCTTGCAGTACTCGGACATGACGAACTTCGCCTGCTCGTCGGCGTAATCGTCGTCGTTACCGTAGTGGTGTACGCGGTCGGAGTTGACGTACGCGTACAGCGGCTCGTACCCGACCCAGTCCGCTTCGAGTGCGCGGAGCAGTTCGTCGCCCGTGACGAGTTGCTCATCGAACACGAGTTGGCGAATCGCCGTGAGACTGTCCGCCGCCGTGCCGATACCGACGCCCTGCGGTCCCGACGCGTTGTACGTCGCGCTTCCCGTCGAGACGTCCGCGCCTTTTTCGAGACTGCCCTCGATGAGCAGCGACAGATACGGCAGGGGTTTCAGCTCCTGATGCGTCTCGTCATTTTTGTTGATGAGCGTCACGAGCATGTCGCACCAGTACTTCATCTGCGCGTCGTAACTCGCGAGTACCTCGTCGAAGTTCGTGAACGTGCGCAGACTGCCCGTGTTCGGCGACAACGTGCGCCCCGCGCCGACGCACCGCGCGTACTGCTTGCAATTCTCGTCGCACCCTATACACACGCCGCCGTTGACCGCGAGTTGCAGTATCTTCGCGAGATTTACGCTGCCCGAATCGTGCCACCCGTACGTCTTGCCGGGTATAGCGGGTTCGACGCACCCGATGCCGACGTAATTCCGCGCGTCGGCGAGTGTGCGCCCGTAGTCGGTCAGGCTCTTGATCATCGGCGTGTCGTTGAAAATCTTCGGCTCACCCGTGCCGATACGAATCACGTTGAACGTCTTTGTGCGGAACTCGGGCGGGGTGTTCTCGTGCAGACGCACGCCCATCCACGGGTTCGGAATACGCGTGTGCGCGTGCGCGTCGAGTACCATGTAACTCAGGTCGTTCGTTATGTCGTCTCCGTTCGCGTCCACGCCGCCCACGTCGAGCGCGGTACCGCCCATGATCGTACCCGACGAGAAGAATATCGCGTTCGAGTCGCGTATCTTGCGCAACTCGTGGATTTTCAGGAACGAGTGTTCGATCAGCTCCTGCGCGAACTCGCGCGTGAGCGTCCCGTCGTCGATGTCGCGGCGGTAAAACGGATAGAACAGCACGTCGAACCGCCCGTAGGTGACGCTGTGACCGTTCGTCTCGATGATGATCATGTTCGTCGCGATGTGCCACAACTGCACCGCCTGCCAGTACGTCTGCGGCGGGTTTTCCGCGATGTGCAGACAGTTCGCGGACACCTGCAAAAGCTCCGATTGCCGCACAGCGTCCGTCTCTGTGCGCGCCATCTCGGCGGCGAGTTCGCCGTATCGACGAATGTACGTGATCGCGCCGCCGACCATGATGTCCTCGGCGGTGTAAAAGTCACGTTTCGCGGCGTACTGCGGGTCGTTCGCGTCGAGCACGGCGGCACGCTCGGCTATCTCGCGCCGTAGACCGCCGAAGCCGACGCGCAACAGCTTCTCATAGTCCGCGCAAACGTGACCCACGCCCGCGTAGATGAACAGATCTTCGAGCAGCACAGCAGCACCGAGATGACCGCCGAGCCGTTCGTCCTCGGTGTACTTCGCAACCGTGCGGTCGGACAGCGTGTTGCCGTGCCAGAAGTCGCGCAACGCGAGCAACTCGCGCTGTGTGTCCTCGCTGATCACATAGCGGTCGTTCAGCCGCTCGTCGAGCGGTTTGTTGTTGAGTTCGTCGCACAACCAGTCGAACGCGAACTCAGGGTACACGGGCGCAGAGTTCGGCGGCGCGGCAAGCTCACCCACGAGCAGTTCATCCTCGTGAATCGCGATCGGCACCGTCTCCAACACCTCGGCGAGTGCGCGCGCCCACCGAATGTTGCGCGGCACCGTGTCGTCGCCCGATTTGAAGTGCGCGGTGACGACCTTGGCGCGGTGCGCGTCGGCTGACGAGTCCGTAGCCTTATTGCGCGCCAGCATACGGTTGATGCGCGGAAACGGCGACGGATTCTCGGTCAGTCCCGACACCCCGACACCCCAAACGCGGTCATAAGGCTCGATAGCGAGCGGACGATTGTCGATGTTCATGTTGTTACTCATGGTTACTCCTTTTCTCGGGTTATGGTGCAGATGTATTACGGTGATTCGCGTAGGATTTTCAACCGTAGGGACAGACGCCCCTGTCTGTCCTCGTTCGGGGTTGAGCATCTACCGTGACAGGACGGACAGGGGCGTCCGTCCTGTCACGGTAGATGCTCACAATTACTTGGACACATCAAATTCATTTATAATATTATACCACTAATGTTACAGTCTTGCAACAAATATCTCAATTCTACATTAACCGCAAAACGCTTGGCAATAATACCCGAACCAACTACACAGGAGACTTACTTTTACATGAAAGCAATCATCTTGGCGGGCGGCGAGGGTACACGTCTGCGCCCGCTCACCGAAAATATGCCGAAACCCATGCTCGACATTGCGGGTAGCCCCGTGATCGAGCATATCGTCACATTGCTCGCGAAACACGGGTTCGACGACATCATGCTCGCGCTGCGCTACATGCCCGAGGCGATCGTCAACCACTTTTGCGTCGCAAAAACAGGCTCCGACTACACGACTGCATGCGGCGTTGTGCGTCTGCGCTATATCGTTGAGCAATCGCCGCGCGGCACGGCTGGTGCCGTCGCCGACTGCATGGATTTTGCCGACGGCGAGGACGTGCTTGTCGTTTCGGGCGATTGCCTGTGCGACTTTGACCTCAATCAGCTCATGCGGTACCACCTCGACCGCCGCGCCTACGCGACAATCGCGCTCACCACGTGCGCGTGTCCGACGGAGTACGGTCTTGTGCTGACCGACGGCGACGGCGCGGTCACGGGTTTCGTCGAAAAACCGTCGTGGGAAAACGTCGTCACCGACCGCATAAACGCGGGGATTTACGCGCTGTCGCCGCGCGCGTTCGACGGCGTGCCGCAGTCGGGTATGTACGATTTCGCGCTCGATCTGTTCCCGAAAATGCTCGCGGACGGCGCGCCGCTGTATGCCCTGCCGCTTGACGGCTACTGGCGCGATATCGGCACACCCGAGACGTACAATCTCGCGAACGCGGACGCGTGTGCGGGCAAGATACATCTGCGCGCCGCGACGGAAAACGCGCCGCGCGTCGTTCTGCCGCCTGAGAAATGCGAGATTGAGTTCGCGAAACCCGCGACGGTGAGCGGCATACTCGGTGCGCGGTTGCCGTACGAGGCGATTCTGCGGCTCGGACAGGCGGCGGCGCAGTACAAAACCGTCGGACTGTCGTGCGTCGGCGCGGATTCGGCGCGCGTCACGCGTGATCTGCTCGCGTGCGGTGTAAACGCGGGCGGCGGCGACGCGCTGATCGTCGATGCGCCGACGCACACGGTGGCGGGGTTCGCCGCGCGGTTGTACGACGCGCCGCTGTTCGCGTGTGTCACACAGCGCGGCGAGAGCGTGCGCATCACATTCCTGAACCGCGACGGCGAGCCGATAACGCCCGCCGACGAGCGCGAACTACGCACCGCGTCGCGCAACCCGCGCTCTACCGCGCTCGCGGGCAGTCTCACCCAGATCACGGGTCTGCGTGACGCGTACGTGCAGTGGCTGCGTCAGACGAGCGGAGTGACGACAAGCGTGTCGCACATCACCGTCGCGGGCGGCTCGGAACCGTCGCGTATACTGCGCCGCGTGCTCGGTGTCACGGAACCAAAAAATCCCGAATGCGCCGACGTGACAGACGGCGTTTCGGGGCTGATATTCGCACCCTCTGCGGACGGCGACGCGCTGACCGCCGTCACGGAGTCGGGCGTGACGCTTGATTTCGACCACATGCTCACTATCGGTACGTTCGTCGCGCTCCGTCGCGGTGCGCGCAGTCTCACGTTGCCGCTAAACGCTCCCGAGTGCGCGATTCGGCTGATCGCGACGTTCGGGCGCGACTTCAGACGCTCGGACAACCGCGCAGAGCTATGGACGCGCGACGGTCTGCTGCTCGCGTGTGACATCGCGGCGTATCTCGCCGAGCGCGGCGTGACGCTCGACGCGCTGTCGCGCGAGATACCCGAGTTCACGACGGTGACGCACAGCGTCGCGCTCAACGGCAACCGCGCGGCGGCGATGCGCGAACTGGCGCGCGCCGCAAACGCGGAGTTCGCGGCGGAGATCGGTATCGAACTGCGTCCACGCGGCGGTGTAGCCCGCGTCACCCCGTCGCGCGGCGGCGAGACGCTGCATGTGCGCGTAGAAGCCGCCAACGCGCGTGACGCGGAACTCGTCGCGGCGGAGACGATGCGCAGGATAGCGGCGGCGGATCGCGGGTAAGCGTGCGTGAACGTGAGGCATTGTACCGTAACGTATTGCATAAGGGCGGGTTGACTCCGCCCTTATTGCGTTTCCGCAATTGCGAATTTTCTACCATCGGTTGAACAATCTTCAACCGCAAACCTATGTTTTCTGCACTCCGTTGTGTTATAATCGTGGCATGAATCGATTCAAACAAATAACATACAGGAGCGTAATCTATGGACATAAACCTCGGCGAAAAACTGAAATCACTGCGCAAAAAACGCGATCTCACGCAGGAGCAACTCGCGGAGTACCTCGGCGTGTCGTTCCAGGCCGTGAGCAAGTGGGAGACGAACGCCGCGTATCCCGACATCTCGCTGTTCCCGATTCTCGCGAACTTCTACGGCGTGACGACCGACGAGCTCCTCGGCGTGGACGTGACAAAGGCAAAGGAAAAGGTTCAGGCGTACATCGAGGAGATCAATTCACTCCAACTGCGGTGGAAAGATGAGGAAACGATTGCGCTGTGCCGCAAGGCTTGTCTTGAATTTCCCGGCAATCAGGAGCTGATGTTTAACCTCGCGGTGCAGCTGCGTTGGTTCTCCGACGGTTCGCCGGAGAGTTACGACGAGCCGATTGCGATCTGTAAGAAAATTCTCGAGGATTGCACGGATACGGAACTGCGCACATCTGTGACGGTGACGCTCGTGGGCTGCTACCACGGCAAGGACGACAAGGCGACCGCGCTTGAATATGCGGAAAAACTGCCGCTAACAGGCTATTCAAGACAGGTGATAATCGGCAGTTTTGCCCTAAAAGAGGGCAAAGAGGGTCTGACGTATGCGCAATGGCTAATCAAATATTTCTACGAGCTATTGACAAAAAACATAGAGGTCTACGCAGACGTGAACTGCCGGAACCCTGAGCAGAAGATGCCGTTTGAGGACAGAATCGCGATTATTGATCAAATCTTGCAACTTCAAAGCATCATCTACGGAGACAATATGTGCGACCAACACTTCGACGCGTACGAGTACAATCGCATCATCGCGGCGTGCTATCTGCTCATGGAGCGTCAAGACGAGATGTTCGACTATCTTGAACGCGCGTTTGTCCACGCCGAAAAATACGCGGCATACAAGGACAGCGACGAGTACACGTCGCTGATGCTGCGCGGTATCACGGCGGAACCGCACTCGCGTTGGAGCCGCAGTCCGTTCGAGGATATGCTCGACCGTTTCACGGAGCAGGAGCGGTACGACGCGGTGCGCAACGACCCGCGATTCGTGAGCCTGCTCGAACGCGTCACGGCGCGAGTAGGATAATGCGCGTAGGGGCGGGGTCTACCC
>JAISJJ010000061.1 GCA_031261585.1 Oscillospiraceae bacterium | reverse complement strand
CGAGCTCGCCGCCGCGAAAGAGCGCGAACTGCGCCACGACGTGATGGCGCACGTCCACACGTTCGCCGTCGCCGCGCCGTCCTCCGCGCCGATCATCCACCTCGGCGCGACGAGCTGCTACGTCGGCGACAACACGGACATCATCGTCATGCGCGACGCGCTGACTCTCGTGCGCACGCGGTTACTCGGTGTTATCGCCGCGCTGTCCGACTTCGCGGAGCGTTGGAAATCGCTCCCGATGCTCGGTTATACGCATTTTCAGCCCGCGCAGCTCGTGACGCTCGGCAAGCGCGCGAGTTTGTGGATAAACGACCTGACGCTCGACCTCGCGGAGCTTGACCACCGCATAAACTCGTTGCAATTGCTCGGTTCCAAGGGTACGACGGGAACGCAGGCGAGCTTCATGGAACTGTTCGGCGGCGACCACGAAAAGGTGCGCCGCATGGAAACGCTGATCGCCGCCGAGATGGGGTTTGACGGCGTTGTACCCGTTGCGGGGCAGACGTATTCGCGCAAGACGGACTATTTCGTCCTCGCCGCGCTGTCTGGTGTCGCGCAGTCGGCGGCGAAATTCGCGACGGACATGCGCCTGCTGTCGCACCTCAAAGAGTGCGAGGAACCGTTTGAGTCGAAACAGATCGGGTCGTCCGCGATGCCGTACAAGCGCAACCCGATGCGGTGTGAGCGCATTTGCGCACTCGCGCGGTACGTTGTGTCGGACACGCTCAACGCCGCGCAAACGTCGAGCACGCAATGGTTTGAGCGCACACTCGACGACAGCGCGAACAAGCGCATATCGGTACCCGAAGCGTTCCTCGCCGTGGACGCGATACTCGGCATCTACCAAAACGTCGCGGCGGGCATACAGGTCTACCCGAAAGTAATCGAGCGGCACATCTTGGAAGAACTGCCGTTCATGGCGACGGAGAACATCATGATGCGCGCCGTGAAAGCGGGCGGCAACCGTCAGGAACTGCACGAAGCGATACGCGTCCACTCCGTCGCGGCGGGTGCCGTCGTGAAAGAGCAGGGTCTGCCGAACGACCTCGTAACGCGCATCGCAGCCGACCCGCGTTTCGCGCTGACAGAATCGGAGATACGCGCGGAGCTTGTCCCCGAGCGTTTCATCGGGCGCGCGCCTGAACAGGTCACGGAGTTCCTCGCGGAACACGTGCGCCCCGCACTCGCAAAGTACGGCGTGACGGCTGTGGACGCGCCCGAGCTGAAAGTGTAGCTTGCATTTCCAACGTGCCTGTGGTATAATCAACGGGCATTTCGCGTGTATCCTGCAACCCTCGTCCAAATCTCCGTAATTGTTAATTGTTACCTGTTAATTGTAAATTGACATGTCGCCGGTGTGGCGGAATTGGCAGACGCCCGGGACTTAAAATCCCGTGAGGGCAACCTCGTACCGGTTCGACCCCGGTCACCGGCACCAAACCGCAAAGCCCCTGTAACCGTTGCGGTTGCAGGGGTTTTGTTTTACGTTCCGCAATATATCCACACCCGCGCGCGTTTATAAATTGACAATCGCCGTCAAACATAGTACAATTGAGAAAACACAGACAGGAGACGTATATGAGCCACGCGCACACACCACCCGACTTCCCGCACGAACCGTCGCTGCACGCTCCCGCAACACCGCAGGGCGCGCACTCGCACACGCACACGAACACGCGCGCCGTGATTAACCGCCTGTCGCGCGCGATCGGACATTTGAACGGCGTGAAAGCGATGGTTGAGGAGGGGCGCGACTGCCCCGAGGTGCTGATTCAACTGTCCGCCGTGCGCGCCGCGATCAACAGTATATGCGAGGTCATATTGCGCGACCACATCGACCATTGCATCGTGGACGCGGTGCAGACAGGCGACATGGACGCGATAGCCGAGTTGAACCGCGCGATTCAACTGCTGATGAAATAGGTGCCGAAATGCCATGCGAACCGTACTGCGCCGCCCGCAAGACCTCGCATTTTGGACGACGATATCGCACTCGCCGACACGCTGTACAAGCGGTTCGAGCCGAACGCTACCGATTTGAGCGCAAGTTCATGTTCCGTGTTGGCGCGAAACGCCGCTACGGTTAAAAAACAGTCAGGAGAATCAAAATGCAGATTGCACTCACAAAAAAGCTCGCGGACGCGTCGGGCGCAGTAACGCAGTCCGAGATAGTCTGCGATCCGCTGTACTCGTGGGTTGCGGGTTGGACGAATGTATACAGCGACCGCAAAGAGGATTTGATCGTGATGGTCAACGCCGCCACGCGTTTCGTTGTCACGATTTACGGGGTCAGGCGACGCAATCTCAAGGGTATCGCCGCAAAGATGACCGCCGCGATCCGCAATACACTGCTCGCGCTCAATCTGAACCCCGAGATTGTTGACGAGTATCTTGAACGCGCGGGTGAGGTTCAGTTCACGGTGAATCACGACCGCTCGCTGTCGACATACGCAACCCATGCGGGAACGGTATTTGCGCGCTACCTGTACGACAGGGTTTATGACGTGGACTACGACGACACACTCGGGCGAATTATCAGCCGCCGCCCCATAAATTTGCAAAGTGACTCTTGCGATATCCCTGAGGAAACAATGCTCGAAACGCTGAAAGCCCACACGGACAAACCGATGTACATATACCGCGCGTTTGAACTGCTCGTGACGCTCGATTTGGACATATATATAGCGAAGCGGCGGCTAATCGTGCCGTCGAATTTGAGTTTCACCGATCTGCACAGCGTATTGCAAAGTGTTTTCGACTGGAAGAACTCTCATTTGTATGAGTACATCGCACACCCGAAAAAGGGTGAATCAGATGTATACTTGTTAGCAAACGAGGACACTCTCGACTTCATCGACAACGGGGTGCTTATGGACGGGCATACGCTGTCTGAATATCTGCCCGAGTACAAATCCCTAACGTACATCTACGATTTTGGCGATTACTGGGAACACGAGATAGAACTTGTGCGCGTGATCGACAAGCACGATGCGCCGTCCCCGTATCTTCTGGAAGCCGAGGGTAAGTCGCCGCCCGAGGACGTGGGCGGTGTCGGCGGTTTCATTGAGTTTCGCAAGATAATGCTCGATCCGAACCACCCTGAGCATGAAGATGCGAAAAAATGGGCGGGCTACTGGAACGCGGAGTTAAGCGACTACTCGAAACGACCGCGAGCAATAAATGTGTGAGATATGAGGACGAGGGTTGCGGCAAGACCGCAACCCTCGTCCTTGTTTGTCATCTCGCCTTGCCGCCCTGACTTAGCGAATCATTCCGATCCCTGAATTTTCTTTATGTCATCTATCGTCAAGTCAACGTACCTATTCTGCGAAAAAAGTGTGTGCGTCGTGGGTGCCATGTTTTTCAAGAGCTTTTTCAAGTCAATCCGCTCGTCGAGCCGAAAACTGTTGCTGTGATTGATTAAGCAGATGTACTCACCCGTTTCAAAATCTATATCGTGATGACTTGTGACAGAATCTTCGTCGGGGATAAGCCCGTTCCGCTCGGGAAGGTCGAAAAAAGTCACTTCATGCTCAATTACTGATTCATAGATAAACTCCCACAGGGCTTTTTTTCCGATTTTTATCACGCGATAGGTGCCTTCAGGCAATCTTTTCGCTTCTTGCTTCTTAGATTTCTTTTTGAAAAACAACGCAAATGCTCCTCTCAATACAGAAAGCCCGCTCATCGCACCTTTACATGCACATCGCGCAGTTGCAGTTCCGTGACCTCACTCGGTGCGCCGAGCATCAGGTCGCGCGCTTCGGAGTTCAGCGGGAACGCTATCACGTCGCGTATGCGCTCCTCGTTCGCGAGCAGCATGATGATGCGGTCGACGCCCGCCGCCATGCCCGCGGACGGCGGTGCGCCGTACGAAAACGCGGTGTAGAGCGCGGAGAATCGCGACTCCAACTCGTCCTCGCCGTAACCCGCGACGGCGAACGCGGCTTTCATCACCTCGGGGTTGTTGTTGCGCTCGGCACCCGACGACAGCTCAATGCCGTTGCACACGATGTCGTACTGGTTCGCGCGAATCTCCAACGGGTCGAGTGTTTGCAGTGCTTTCAGACCGCCCTGCGGCAGTGAAAACGGGTTGTGCGTGAAATCTATCGCGCCCGTGTCCTCGTCGCGCTCGTACATCGGGAAATCGACGACGAAACAGAACGCGAACGCCGACTCATCGACAATCCCGAGCGCGTTTCCGAGCCACGTCCGTATCTCACCCGCGTAGCGGTTGACGTTCGCGGACGCGTCGCATATAAAAAACAGCGTCTCGCCGTCGCGCAGTCCCGTGAGCGCGAGAAGCTCCGATTTCTGTTCGGGCGACAGGAATTTCTCGATGGGACCCTTGAACGCGTCGCCCGCGAGCGTGAGATATCCCAGCCCCGCCATGCCGATGCTCAGCGCGTACTTCTCCGAGTCCGCGAAGAACGCGCGCGGTTGCCCCGAACAGTCCGCGACGATGCCGCGCACGGGTTTGCCCTTGAAAATCGGGAAATCCACGCCCGCGAAGAAGTCCGTCAAATCGCAAATCACGAGTGGATTGCGCAAATCGGGCTTGTCGGTGCCGTATTTCAGCAGCGAATCGGCGAACGCGATACGCGGAAACGGCGCGCTCGTGACGCTCCTACCGCCGCCGAACCGCGCGAACGTGTCCGAAATCACGCGCTCCGCGACGGCGAGCACGTCCTCCTGTTCCGCGAACGCCATTTCGAGGTCGAGCTGGTAGAACTCGCCAGGTGTGCGGTCGATGCGCGCGTCCTCGTCGCGGAAGCACGGCGCGATCTGGTAATACTTGTCGAATCCCGCGACCATCAACAGTTGCTTGAACTGCTGCGGTGCCTGCGGCAGCGCGTAAAATTTGCCCGCGTGTTTGCGGCTCGGCACGAGGAAGTCGCGCGCGCCCTCGGGCGACGACGCGGTGAGTATCGGCGTCTGGTACTCCGTGAACCCGAGCGATTCCATCTCGGCGCGCAGGAATTTGATGATCTCCGAGCGCAGTTTGATGTTCGCGTGGACTTTCGGGTTGCGCAGGTCGAGGTAGCGGTACTTCAGCCGCACCTCCTCGCGTGTCTCGGTCGATTCGCCGATCTCAAACGGCAGCATCGGGCGCGCGGGACCGAGTATTTCGAGTGTGTCCGCGAACACCTCGACCTCGCCCGTCGCGTGTTTCGGGTTGACGCTCTCCGCGTCGCGCGGACGCACGGTGCCGCGCACGGACACGACGGATTCGCGCGTCACACCGCGCAGAACATCGTCGTCGTGGAACACGATCTGCGTTATCCCGCTCTCGTCGCGCAGGTCGAGAAATTTCACGCCGCCGTGGTCGCGTATCGTGTCGACCCAACCCGCGAGCGTCACCGCCGCGCCGACGTCCGCTGTGCGCAGAATCCCGCATGTGTGTGTGCGTAGCATGATAAGTACCTCCGAAAAATAAAAATCCCGACGAATGACAATAAATCATTCGTCGGGACGAGTAAATAATACCCGCGGTGCCACCCGCCTTGACGCGCCTGCGTCCACTTTGATATTCAGTGTGTGTATCGAGGAAGCGTTACCCTCCGAAAGCTGTCACCTTCTGATGGTAATTATACCACGGCAACGGCGGCATGTCAAGCGCGAATTTTCGGCGCATCGTTGGTGCGCAATTCCGCCAACTTATCGAGCAAGTCATTGTGCGTTTTTGCAGTCCTGTACAACCGCATGTGCGGTCCAAATGTTATGTAAAACACAAAGAAAAATATCGCAAACAACGAACTTCCGAAAACTGCTATTCCCAACCCTGTTACATCGTAAACCTCAACCTGATAGTGGTCAGCAAGTCGTAACAACCTTTCCCTGAGCCGTCTTGCACTGATGAACAGCCAAATGTTGCTAACGGTAGTAAGGGTGACAACCCAAACTATCGGGTACAGAACAGCTTGAACTACAACAGGAATTTTCACGCTCCAACCTTGTACATTTCCGAACGTCGCTATCTCAAGTTGCTCAACATTTAAGCAAACATTTCTCAGCGTTTTCAGCATGGGATAGATTGCCATACGGACGAATATAACTACACCTACAACACCTACTCCAATTACTATTGCCAAGGCAAGAGGATTATCGGAATCCCACTCTGAGGAAGATACTCCCACAATTCTGTTTCCGATAGCCCCAATAACGCTTGTAATCAGCGACCAAAGCCACAGCGACCATGCTCGCCATGGCTTTACAAAATTGAGCGAGCGCGCAGTGTCCGCAACTTGCTCTGTTTTGTCCGTTTGCCGCTTGTCGGTTTTTGGATTCGGCGCAACAGTCGGGTTCGGCTTTTGTGTCACTGACGGCGGGCGCGGAATTTTTATGCGCATCGGCGGTGTATTCGTTTCCGACGTGTGCTCGTTCGGCTCATATTTCGCGCCGCATTTTCCGCAATATTCTTGCGTGGTCATCATCTCCTGTTGGCACACCTTGCAAATCCTGACTTTTGGTGCCGTGCTTGTTCCGCATTTTGTGCAAAACTTTGCATTGTCGTCCAACTCCGTCTCGCATGTGCTGCAAATCTTCACAGTTCCCTCCACGTATCGTTTAATATAACATAGTTGTTAGCTTCGCTAACAACTGAATGCCCGGGCATTCAGTATTTTTTCGACACTTGCCGTGCCGCATTTTTCTATGTTGCCACATTACAACATTTTCTGCGGTTTGTCAAGCGTTTTTTGCGACACTCACGATTTTCCGCGTGGGTTACGCGCAACTTACGCCGCGCGCAATCCACACAGACTTCACCTTGGTGTTCTCTTTTGTACTTGTCCAGTGTACATCAATTCATCGCGTTTGTCAAGAACAACTACCGAACGTTCAGTAGTCAATTTATGGTCGTCGGCACACCCGCGACGAGCCGCACCACCCGTTCGGCGCGTTGCGCGAGATGTACGCACAGCCGCCCCGTCGCCTCGCGCGCGAGACGCTGATCGCGGTCGGTTGGTATCACGCCAGAACCCACCTCGTCGCACACCACCACGTCTTTCGTCAGCAGCGGTTCGAGCAAATTCGGCGCGCTCTCGTGATCCGCGAAAACGAGTGCTTGCAGGTTGTACACGACGGGTCGCGCATCTATCACGCCGTCCGCGATGTCCGCGTCGGCGTAGCCGAGACTGCGCACATAGTCGCGTTTGCCCGACGCTCTGCCGCCAATTACGAGAATCATATATCGATCACCATCAATTCTTTCGGCAGTTTCGTGATGTTCACGCTGCCCGTCGCCGTGAGCTGAATCACGTCCTCGATGCGCACGCCGAACCGTTGCGGCAGGTAGATGCCGGGTTCCGCCGAGATGACCGCGCCGTCGGGCAGCGGCTTGTCCCATGTCGGCGACGCGTTCGGCGGCTCGTGAATCTCCAACCCGAGACTGTGTCCGAAACCGTGCCCGAAATATGCGCCATAACCCGCTTTTTCGATGACCTCAGCCGCCGCGCGGTGGATATCGCTGCCGAGAACGCCCGCCTTTGCCGCCGCGATGCCCGCGAGTTGCGCCGCCAGCACCGTTTCGTATACGCGCCGCTCCTCGTCTGTCGGCGCACCGAGGCAGAGTGTGCGCGTCGTGTCCGAGCACCACCCGTCGAGACGTGCGCCGAAGTCTATCGTGAGCATACCGCGACCGAGTTTCGCGCCCGTCGGTACGCCGTGCGGCAGGCTCGACCGCGCGCCCGACACGATGATCGGGTCGAACGATTTGTCCTCCGCGCCGAGCCGCAGCATCGCGGAGGTGAGTTCCGCCGCGAGTTCGCGCTCCGTGATATTCGTCGAGATAAGCGGCAGGATCGACGTGAACGCCGTCTCCGCAAGCTCCTGCGCGCGAATCATCGCGGCGAGTTCGTCGGCGGATTTTACGGCACGGAGCGCGGATATCGCGTCCGACCCGTCGGCGAGTTTTGCGTCGAGTTTTTCTTCGAACTCGCGGTACTCACGGTGGGTCAGCACCGCGTCCTCCACGGCGAGCGTGCGCAGATTATGCTCGGCGCACACGTCGTTGATGAGCGCGGCGTACGGTTTTTCGCGGCTCGTCTGACGCACTTCGGCGTTCGGTATCGCCGCCGTCGCCGCCTCAAAGTAGCGCGTGTCGGTGAAAAACCACGCGCCGCCGCGCGAGATCAGCGCGGCACCCGCCGACCCGGGAAATCCCGTGGCGTATCGGCGGTTGATGTCGCCCGTGATGAGAAACGCGTCAAAGTCAGCATTTCCCAAGGCTTGTTGGAGTTTTTCGATGTTATTCATTGTTGCGTATCCTTTCGAGTTAGCAGTCTGAACGGCGACTCCGCCGCGTATCGCAGCGCGAGCAGCGCGTTCGACAGCCGAATGGGTTTTACGATTACGGAGACGGCACCCGCGAGGTTCGCCCCCAGCGTATCGGTGAAAATCTGGTCGCCGACCATGACCGCGCGTTGCGGCGGCACGTTCAGCCCGTCTATCACGGTGCGCATGACCACGGGGAACGGTTTACGCGCGCGCACGACATAGCGCACGCCGAGCGCGTCCGCGAAGCGTTTGACCCGCTCGGTCTTGCGCGAATTGGAGACGATGTGCGCCGTGATCCCCGCGTCCGTCACGCGCTGCACCCACCGTGTGACCTCGGGTCTCGGCAGCGGCTCGCCGTACGGAGCGATCGTGTTGTCGAGGTCGAGCAGCAGCAGTTCGCACCCGCGCGACTCGAGAAACGCAATCGGAATATCCGTCAGCGCGTCAAATTTGCACCGCGCCGTCAGCCTGAAACTCATATAAATCACTCCTCGGACATACCATTTCAGTACAGTATATTTCACAGGGGGGACAACATTAACACCATGAATCTCTACTTAGTCTACCCGCCGTCGTCGCAGACCCCCGATATCGCGGGTTTTCGCGCGGCGCACATGATCTACAAGGTGCGCGGCTCGAAACTGTACATCGCGAAGAGCCGCAGACGCGAGAACGGCGGCGCAATGGTCGTCACGCTGTCGGAGTTGTCGGGCGGCGCGCCGAGTTCCGCGCTCATCGGGGAGATCGTCGCCGAGGCCGAGACGTATGATTACGACGCGGTGGTTCTCGACTCGTCCGAGCGCGTCACGCCGCTCATGTCGCGCACAGCCGAGGAGCTCGCCCACGCTGTCGCGCCGAAACCCGTGTATGTACCCGAAAATCTCGCAGCGTCCGCGCCGTCATGCCGCGTACTCATTCAGACGGCGTTGTCGGGCGGGTACCTCACGCGCCATCTCGCAACCGCCATCGACACTTACGGGCGTTCGCGCGTCGCGTTGGAGGTCGACCGCGTCGTCATGGACTTCACACTGCCCGCGTTGAACGGCGCGGGACAGGAACTGTCGCTCGAACGCGCGGAATCACTCCGCAACGGTCGCCCGCTGTTCTTCTCCGACGCGCTGTGCGTGTTCTACTTCATATATTTCGACGGTACCGCGCCGCACATCGTGCTGTACGACGACGACATGAGCATCAACTCAAAACTCGCCCTCGCCGAGGATGTGGGCATCACGGACGCGTTCCTGTACTACCCGCAGGTGCGCGGCTTAATCAATGGTATTCGCCCGCGATAACTGCTAATCCTCCGATTCGCCGCGTATCGCGTCCCAGTAGCGTTTTGCGGCTTGCTCGTTTTTGTTTTCTCCGGGGTTGTAGTAGCGTCGGTTCGCGAGTTCGTCGGGCAGGTACTGCTGACGCGCCCAATGATTCGGGAAGTCGTGCGGATACAGGTACCCCTGTTCGCGTTGAAAACCCTCGCCGTCGGCGTGGACGTTTTGCAGGTGACGCGGCGGCGTGTGGGACTCGCCGCGGCGCACGTCGGCGAGTGCAGCGTCAATCGCGAGAACGGAGTTCGACTTCGGCGCGGTCGCTATATAAATCGCGGCTTCGGCGAGCGGCAATCGCGCTTCGGGCAGACCGAGACGTTCCGCCGCCTGAACCGCCGCGAGCGCGATTTGCAGCGCGCGCGGGTCGGCAACCCCCACGTCCTCCGCACTCGCCGCAATCAGTCGGCGCGACGGCGTGATGATGTCCCCTGCTTCAAGAAACCGCGCGAGGTAATACAGCGCGGCGTCGGGGTCTGAACCGCGCAACGACTTGTGCAGCGCAGACGCGAGGTCGAAGTGCGTGTCGCCGTCGCGGTCGTACTGCGTAGCAGATTTCGACGATGCGGTTTTCGCATCGTCGAGCGTGAGCGCGACCACTCCCCCGTCACGTTTTGACGCGGAGAACAGCAACTCTACGGCGTTGATAGCGCGGCGCACGTCGCCGCCGCACGTTCCCGCGATATGTTCGAGCGTGCCGTCCTCAATCTCGGCGGTCACGTTGTCGCGCTCCTCGACGAGACGCACGGCGCGGCGCACCGAGTGTATCACGTCCGACGCGGTGAGTTGCTTAAACTCAAACACCGTCGAACGCGACAACACGGCGTTGTACACGTAGAAATACGGATTCTCCGTGGTGCTTGCGATCAGCGTGATCTTGCCGTTCTCGATAAATTCGAGGAGCGACTGCTGCTGCTTTTTGTTGAAGTACTGAATCTCGTCGAGGTACAGCAGCACCCCGTTCGGCGCGAGCAGAGTGTCAAGTTCCGCGACAATCGCCTTGATGTCCGCGATACCCGCCGTCGTCGCGTTCAGCTTGTGCATGACGCGCCCCGACGCGTTCGCGATGATATTCGCGACTGTCGTCTTGCCGCTGCCCGACGGACCGTAGAAGATCATGTTCGGGATATTGCCGCTGTCGATGATGCGCCGCAACAGCCCGTTTTCACCGAGAATGTGCGACTGCCCCACAACGTCGTCAAGCGTTGTGGGGCGCATCTCATCGGCCAAAGGTCGGTAGTTAGCCATTATTCATAAATCGGGTGCTTATCAACAAGCTCTTTCACCCGCGTGCGTATCGTGTCCGCGTGTCTGTCGATGTCCGTTGCGGCGAGGTAGATGCAGTCCGCTACGACCTCCATATCGCGCTCGTCGAACCCGCGCGCGGTGACGGCGGGACTGCCGAGACGTATGCCCGACGTATGCGCGGCGGTCTGCGGGTCGTTCGGTATCTTGTTCTTGTTCGCCGTGATGTGAACGGTGTCGAGCCGCACTTCCATCTCGCGTCCCGTCACGCCGAATTTGCGCAGGTCTACGAGCGCGAGGTGGTTGTCCGTGCCGCCCGACACGAGGTCAAAGCCGCGCGCGAGCAGTCCGTCCGCGAGAGCTTTCGCGTTCAGGCGGATCTGGTGCTGATACGTCTTAAATTCGGGTTTGAGTGCCTCGCCGAACGCGATAGCCTTCGCCGCGACGACGTGCATCAGAGGTCCGCCCTGTGAACCTGGGAACACCGCGCTGTTGATGCGCTTCGCGATAGCCTCGTCGTTCGTCATGATAACGCCGCCGCGCGGTCCGCGCAATGTCTTGTGCGTCGTCGTCGTCACGATGTCGGCGTACGGCACGGGCGACGGATGCTCCCCGCCCGCGACAAGTCCCGCGATGTGCGCGATATCGACCATGAGGTACGCGCCGACCTCTTTCGCAATCGCTCCGAAACGCTCAAAGTCGATGATGCGCGGATACGCCGACGCGCCCGCGATGATCATCTGCGGACGGTGTTCGAGCGCGAGACGGCGCACCTCGTCGTAGTCGATGAGATTCGTGTCGGGCGTTACGCCGTAGCTCACGATGTTGTAGTACTTGCCCGAGAAGTTCGCGGGCGAACCGTGCGACAGATGACCGCCGTGGTCGAGGTTCATGCCGAGCACCGTGTCTCCTGGTTTGATCAACGCCATGTAGGCAGCATAGTTCGCGGACACGCCCGAGTGCGGCTGCACGTTGCAGTACTTGCACCCGAACACCTGTTTCAGCCGCTCAATCGCGATACTCTCCACGATGTCGACGTACTCGCACCCGCCGTAGTAGCGGTGCGCGGGCGTACCCTCCGCGTATTTGTTCGTCAGCACCGTACCCGCCGCGAGCAGTACCGCCTTGGAGACGATGTTCTCGGACGCGATCAGTTCGATGTTGCGCCGCTGGCGGTTAAATTCGAGTTCGATTGCCGAGCCGACCTCGGGGTCGACCTCGGAAATGTAGTCCATTGCTTGCTTTATCATAAGAACCCTCCGTGTAAGTTTTTGAACGCTCAAAAGCGGTATTTTTGATATTGTTGCCTATTATATAGAATATCCGCGAAGATTTCAACAACAATTGTGTTAAATCGGCGGTTTTATTTTGATAATGTAATTGACATTTCGTGAGGTCTGTATTACAATGTAATACAGAGGTGATAATTATGGCAGTTATTCAGGCGCGCATACCCGACGAAGAGGCGAAATTCATCGCGAACTACGCGAAAGTCAACAACATCACGATATCCGCGCTGATCCGTCAGACGATCATGGAGAAAATCGAGGACGAACTCGATTTACAGGCGTACGAGGACGCGATGGCGGAGTACCGCGCAAACCCCGTGTCGTATACGCTTGACGAGGTGATGAAAGAGCTGGACTTGATATGAATTATCACGTCGTCCTCTCCGACCCCGCGAAAAAGATGCTGAAAAAACTTGATCCAAGCGTGTCGCGGGTGATAACGCGCTGGCTGCGCAAAAATCTTGAGGGTACCTCCAACCCGCGTCAGCACGGCAAGGCGTTAACCGAAAATCTCACGGGCAAATGGCGGTATCGCATAGGCGACTACCGCCTTATTGCTGACATCTCCGACGACACGGTGACAATTCTCGTGCTGAAAGTCGGACATAGAGGTGAAATATATGCGAGTTGAACCCTCCGTCGTCGACGCGATTGTCGAGCGTCTCAAAGCCGAATACCCCGACGCGGTCTGCTCGCTCGATTACGGCGAGCCGTACCAACTGCTGATCTCCGTGCGCCTTGCCGCGCAATGCACCGACGCGCGCGTGAACATGGTGACGCCCGCGCTGTTCGCGCGCTATCCGTCTATAGACGCGTTCGCAAACGCCGATCAGTCCGAACTTGAGGAACACATACACTCCTGCGGTTTTTTCAGGGCGAAAGCGCGCGATATAATCCTCGCGGCGCAGATGCTCCTGCGCGATTACGGCGGCGTACTGCCCGACAGCATGGACGAACTGCTGAAACTCCCCGGTGTCGGGCGCAAAACCGCGAATCTGATCCTCGGCGACGTGTTCGGGCAACCCGCCTACGTCGTGGACACGCATTGCATACGCCTGTCGCGCCGCATGGGACTGACGCAAGAGACGGAACCCGCGAAGATCGAGACTGATCTGCGCGCGATTCTGCCACCCGCCGAGTCGAGCAACTTCTGCCACCGATTAGTACTCCACGGACGCGCGGTGTGTACGGCAAGGCGCGCGATGTGTGAGCGGTGCTGTGTGTTAGGTGTGTGCGCGAGGGTCGGGGTGTGACGGCAGAGGACGAGGGAACAAACCCCCGCCGCTTGCGAGCGGCACCCCCTTTCCGAAAGGGGGCAGGGTTGGACGAGGGTTACGCGGGGACGTTGAGCAACAGGTTGTAGGGGCGATTATTAATCGCCAGCCATTGTTCGCACCACAACAGGGCGACCACATAGGGTCGCCCCTACACAAACCATGACACGTGCGCGAGAACCAAGACCCTGACACACACCGCAGGGCGGCAGCGAAACGAGCCGTAGTGTCTTTTAATGTGACGTGACGCAGTTTCCTCGCCTTAGCGAAGCAGGAACTATTGGTTTTGGAGTGATTAGACATGAACTCCGCAATATCTGCCGTCCACGGTTAAAGGAAGTCGCGGTTTCTGCCCACCCACGCCGCCGCTGCCGTTCTCGCGTCTCACGGAAGCGAGAAGGACGCGGTGCGTCCAACGGGCTTTGGTTACTTTCGCCCGAACGAAAGTAACGCCGCGCGGCGAGCGCGGACAAGCTATCGAAAAGATTAAAGTTGCCCGCGACGCAAGTCGCGAGATGAATCGGTAATCAGGGGGATTCTTCGCTTCGCTCTGAATGACAGATATGGATAGGTCGCGCGTGAGATTCTTCGCTTCACTCTGAATGACAAAGACGGTGCAAAATGATAGCAAGGGGCGATGTGGACATCGCCCCTACGAAAAGATTACGCAATATCACACACTTCTCAAAATTTTTTTCATTTACCTCTTGACAAACACATATTACGGGTGTAATATGTGTTTGTACATGACGTCTGTAATATTTATTTGGGAGGTACACGATTGAGTTTAGCCGAGAAGATCACCGATGCGGAGCTTGAAGTCATGAAAATCCTGTGGCGTGAGCGTCGGCAGGTGTCGTTCACCGAGCTGTGGACGGAACTGCACCGCACGGTCGGATGGGAAAAGCCCACGATTCAGACGCTTATTCGGCGGCTCGCGGAGAAAAACGTCATCACCGCCGAGAAACTGAATATCCTGCACTACACGCCGAACGTCACCGAGACGGAGTACGTTCAAGCGCAGGAGCAACAGATGCTCGACAAACTGTACGGCGGCAGCGCGAAAAAGTTTGTCGCCGCGCTCGTGTCTGGCGGCAAGCTCAGCGAATCGGACATCGACGAGCTGAAAGCGTACTTCGTGGTGGGTGAGCGCGATGAGTGACGACATTCTCCGCGCCGTACTCACGATGTCGATCGCGGGGAGCGTTCTCGCGGCTGTGTTTTTCGCGCTCAAACCGCTCGTGCGGTACCGTCTGCCGAGGTTTGCGCAGTACGCGCTGTGGCTCGTGGTACTCGCCGCGCTGCTCGTGCCGTTCTCATCGTTCGTGAAACTGCCGCAATCGGTTGCGGAAACCGCGTTTCCCGCGACAATACGCGACACCGTTGAGCGGTACATCGTACCCGACACGGCACCGTACATACCCGACGCGGCACCGATCACGCCCGACGCTCCCGCCGCGACGCAACCTTTGGTCGGCAAACCGGCGTTCACCGTCAAGTCTCTGCTGTTTCCGACGTGGCTGTGCGGATTCGCGCTGTCCCTCGTCGTGAATATGGTCGGCTACCTGCGATTTCTCGCAAAACTCAGACGGCGCAACGTCCTTGTGACCGAAATCGATTGTCCGCTCCGCGTGTACCGCAACGCGCTCGCGCCCACGCCGATGCTCATCGGGCTGTTTCGCCCCGTGATCGTCCTGCCCGACGCGCGGTACTCGGCGGCGCAACTCGAAAACATTCTGCGCCACGAGATGGCGCACCACCGCCGCCGCGATATCGCGGTCAAGTGGCTGTCGGTGTTCGCGGGCGCGGTGCATTGGTTCAACCCGATGGTGTACCTCGCGCGGCGTGAACTCGACCGCGCGTGTGAACTCGCGTGTGACGAGGCGGTCATTGCAAAGCTCGACGCGGACGGCAAACAACGCTACGGCGACACGCTGATAGCCGTCGCCGCCGACAAAAGAATCCCCGCGGGCGTACTGTCCGCAACAATGTGCGAAGAAAAACGCGCATTGAAAGAAAGGTTAGGAGCAATCATGAAAAATAAAAAGCGCACGGTTCGCGCGCTCGTCATATCCGCGATTCTGCTGATAGCCGCGGTGTCGGCAACGGTGCTGATAGGCGCGGCGGCGGACAAGGGCGACCCGATACCCGCAGTCACGTCGCCCGTCACACCACCCGCTACTGCTATACCCGAAGGACTTCAGCCGATAGCAAGCTACGCCCTCGACGGCGAATCGTACAGCGCGTATCTCGCGGAAAATCCCGCCGAAACGCCAACCTTTTCAAACGCGCAGGTCGAAGAAAACACCTTGTCATCGCTGACGCTGAAAAACGGCGCAGATATCCGTTGGATATCGCTCGACGGTCACAATTACAGCGTTTGGCGCGCCCCGCTCGGCGAATGGCATCTGCTCACGGACGAACGCGATATAACGACATACGACGGGTATTCGATAGAAACCTTTGACAATCTTTTCGGACACGACGGGTTCTACCTCGTTGCGCCGCGCGGCTCGTCAAACCTATCGCACGACTATTTTTATTTCGACGCTGACGGTGTGCCGCAACTGCTGATTCTCGGCGCGTATGCGGACGCAATCGGCGACTTCAACGGCGACGGCATACACGAATACATCTGGTTTTACCACAGCGGACGCGAGATGTTTTACATCTATATGCGCGACGGTCGGCTTTATCAGTTTGACGTTGTAACCGCGCTGCTGTCGCTGTACCCGAACCGGGAGTATACGGACGACTACCCCAACCCGCACCCCGATGCTGACGGCATGACCCGAATTTTCTATCACCTGAAAAACGATACGTCGGATCCGTATACCGTTTATTCCGTTAAGGTTGCGTTCACCCCGACGCACATGTTGGTGTTTGACGGCGAAACAGTCGCGGACTAAGCGGCACAAAACGGTATTTCGAGCGGCGGTCACGTTTGACCGCCGCTTGATTTTGCGCCGCTCGGTGCGGACGAATGTCGTTGACGAATTGGCTATAAGCGCGAACTTTTCGTAGGGGCGGGGTTCACCCGCCCTTTCGCGTTTAATTTGCGCAATATCATGGGTAACACACGACGTTTGCGTAGGGACGGACGACCCTGTCCGTCCCTACGAATACGCGTGCGAATAACGGGCAATGCGAAAAGGGCGGGTAAACCCCGCCCCTACGATAACGCGAATCCGCGCCGAAGTTTAGCCGCGCGGCGATGCGGATAAAATTCACCGTACCGCACTTGCTTTTTCGCGCGCGCTGTGCTATATTTATACATCGAAGTTTTCACATTAAGGAGTTCCGATTTGCAACTCACCGACAGACCGTTTGTCCCCGTCATATTGGGCGGCGACGTGACCGCGTACAGTCTCGCGCGGACGTTTCACGAGGCATTTACCGTCAAATCCGTCGTTATCAGCCTGCGCAAGAGCGGATTTGTGTCGTACAGCGCGTTTATCGACAACCGCGTCGTGCCGAAAATGGAGGAGCTTGACACGTTTCTCGCAACGATGCGCGCGCTCGCGGGTGAGTTCAGCGGTAAAAAGCTCATCATTCTCGCGTGCGGCGACTGGTATGTGCGCACGATTATCGAAAATCGCGGGAGCTTCCCCGACAACATCGTCGTGCCGTATATCGGACTCGAACTGCTCGACGAACTCGTGTTGAAGGACAAGTTCTACGAGAAGTGCGCCGCGCTCGGTATACCTTACCCGAAAACGCGCTACTTCACGATGGACGACGACCCCGCCGCACTCGTGGACAGTCTCGATTTCGCGTACCCCGTGATCGCGAAACCCGCAAGCTCCGCCGAGTACCACTACGCGGAGTTCGCGGGCAAGATGAAGGTGTTCAAGTGCGACACGCGCGAACACCTGATCGACACGCTCACACGCGTCAAGGCGAGTTCGTACACGTACAAGTTCATTTTGCAGGAGTTTATCCCCGGCGACGACACGAATATGCGCATTCTCACGTGCTACTGCGACGAGCGTTCCGACGTGCAGTTCGCGTCGTTCGGGCGCGTCGTCTTGGAGGAACACGGTGCGCGCGCCATCGGCAACCCCGTTGTGATCATCAACGACGTAAACGCCGAGGTCGTTGAACAGGCGACGCGGCTGCTGAAATCCGTAGGCTACACGGGTTTCGCCAACTTCGACCTGAAATACGACGCGCGCGACGGCGTGTCGAAGTTTTTCGAGACCAACACGCGTCTCGGGCGCAGCAATTTTTACGTGACAGGTAGCGGTTTCAACGTCTCCGAGTGGATTATCAACGACCTCATTCTGCACAATCCGCTGACATACACGGTTGCGGACAAGCCGCACGTCTACACGCTGGAGACGAAACGCGTGATCCGCGATTACGTCACCGACGATGCATTATTTGCAGAGATCGACCAACTGTGGCGCGGCGGCGCGGTGTCAAACCCTTTGCGGTACAAGGCAGACAAGAGCTTTCTGCACCGCCTGTTCTACCTGAAATTCATGTACAACCAACGCCGCAATTATTACGAACAGAAGAAGCACGACAGATATTGACAATTAACAGTTAACAATTAACAATTAACAGTTACGGGAGTTTGGACGAGAGTTGCGGGGAACAAACCCCCGCCGACTGCGGTCGGCACCCCCTTTCCGAAAGGGGGCAGAGGTTTGGACGTGAGTTGCGGGGCTGAGTCGTAGGGGCGATTATCAATCGCCCGTCGGGGTTTTGCATACCATTACATAACGCGCCTATCGGTGCGCGACAATCGGAGGTGACACAAATGCGCGATAACAAAAAACTGCTTGGCGTGCTCGGCGGCGTTGGTACCGTTGCTACGGCTTGTTTTTTGACTACGCTTGCGGATATGACGCGCGTTGACCGTGATCAGGATCACCTCAACTACCTGTGCTACAACCACGCGGCGATACCCGACCGCACGGCATATATCCTCGACGATACGCAGCCGAATCCCCTACCGATACTGATCGACGACGTGCGGTGGCTCGAATCGTTCGGCGTGGACGCGATTGTCATACCGTGCAACACCGCGCACTATTTTTTTGACGCGATTCAGGACGCTGTGACCGTCCCGATTATCAACATTCTCGAGGAAACCGTGAGCTATGTCCTCGCGCGGTACACGGGCGCGCGCACGGTGGGTATTCTCGCGACATCGGGTACGATAGGCACCAATTCGTATCAGCTCGTCTGCGCACGGCACGGTCTCTGCGCGAGCGTTCCCGACGCCGCAAATCAGGCGTCGCTCATGGCGATCATCTACGAGCAGGTCAAGGCGGGTTTGGAACCCGACGTCGCGGAACTTGTGCGCATCACGGACGCGATGCTCGCGGGCGGTTGCGACGCGGTGATTCTGGGCTGTACGGAGCTTTCGGTCGTGTACCGCGCGAACAAAAAAGCGTTTCACGGTCTCCATGTCGTGGATTCCACGGAGGCACTCGCGGCGCGGACAATTGAACTAATGGGCGGCACCATTTTGGAGGATACAACATGTGCGGAATAGTCGGGTTTTTCAACGAGCGGAACAGCGGCATAGACAACAAAAAAGTGATCGCGGACATGGCGGCACGTATTAGGCACCGCGGTCCCGATCAGGGCGATTTCTACGTTGACGGCTACATCTCGCTCGGTTTTCGCCGCCTGAGCATCATCGACCTCGCGGACGGCTCTCAACCGATTCTCAACGAGGACGGCACCCGCGTGCTGCTGTTCAACGGCGAGATTTACAACTATCAGGCGTTGCGCGCCGAGCTTTTGGAGCGCGGTCACGTATTCAAGACGCGCACGGATTCCGAGGTGATTCTGCACGGGTACGAGGAGTACGGCGAGGGGATTTTACAGCGTCTGCGCGGCATGTTCGCGTTCGTGATATACGACACCAATACGCAAACGCTGTTCGGCGCGCGCGATATTTTCGGTATCAAGCCGCTTTTTTATTATCAGAACGATGCGGCGTTCATGTTCGCGTCGGAGATCAAGGCGTTTCTCGCGCACCCGTCGTTCAAAAAAGCCGTGAACCGCGAGCGTATCCCCGAGTATCTGTGTTTTGAGTACATTCCGAGCGAGGAGACGCTGTTCGAGAACGTGTACAAAATCCCAGCGGGGTCGTATTTCACGGTTAAAAACAACGCGCTGACCGTTACACCGTACTTCGAGCTGAAATACGCGATTGACGGCACGAAACCCATTGAGTTCTGGGAGGATTTGATCGAGGAGACGTTCGGGCAGTCCACCGTCGCGCACAGCATCAGCGACGTTGAGGTCGGTTGCTTCCTGTCGAGCGGCGTGGACAGCAGTTACGTCGTGCGCGAGATGGCGAAGCACAACAACGTCAAGACGTTTTCCGTCGGGTTCGAGGAGGAAAAGTACAGCGAGCTGAAATACGCCGAGGAATTCGCCGCGTTCGCGGGTGTTGACATTTTCACGAAAAAAATCAGCGCGGACGAGTACTTCGACGCGGTGCCGACCGTGCAGTACCACATGGACGAGCCGCTGCCGAACCCGTCCGCCATCGCGCTGTACTTCCTGTGCCGCAAGGCAGCGGAGTACGTAAAAGTCGTGCTCTCGGGCGAGGGTGCGGACGAGTTGTTCGGCGGATACCACTATTACCGCGAACCGCTGGATTTCGCGAAATACATGAGAGTGCCGAAACCGATACGCAAGCTGCTCTCCGTCTGCGCAAAGGCTCTGCCGCAGGGCTTCCACGGCAAGCGTTTTCTGACGCGCGGCGCGGAGGACATGGACACGCGCTATATCCGCAACAACTACGTGTTCGACCATACGGAGCGCGACGCGATACTGTCTCCCGTAATCGCGCAGTACGCCACGCATAACCCCGCCGAGTTCACAAAGGTGTTTTTCGACGAGTGCCGCGACGAGGACGATATCACAAAAATGCAGTACGTTGACATAAAAACGTGGCTGCAGCAGGACATTCTCGTCAAAGCGGATCGCATGAGCATGGCGAACTCGCTCGAACTGCGCGTTCCGTTTCTCGACAAGGAGATGCTGAAAACCGCGCTCGGCATACCGTCAAAGTACCGCGTCAACACCGAGACGACAAAGGTCGCGTTGCGCGGCGCGGCGGCGCGTCAGCTCCCCGCAAAGACGGCGGCGATGCCGAAAAAAGGCTTCCCCGTGCCGCTGAACGACTGGTTGAAACAGGACAAGTACTACGAGATCGTGCGCCGCGCGTTCACGAGTGACGATGCCGCGCTGTTTTTCAACCGCGAGAGCATCATGAAACTGCTCGACGACCATCGGCAGGGACGCGCGGGCAACATGAAAAAGATATGGTCGGTATACTCGTTCCTCGTATGGTACGACGAGTATTTCGTGAAAACGCCGGGGGGGTGTAATACGGCGGGCGGGTCAAGACCCGCCCCTACGCCATCACGCAGCGTTGCTCGGAAGCCGAAACACGATTGTTATCGAGAAATGTCCTCGTAGGGGTCGGTCTTGACCGACCCGTTGCGCAAGTCAACGAGGGGCGGGTCAAGACCCGCCCCTACGCAAATGTGCCATTGTTTCCCACAGTCGGGTCGACCCACGTCGCCCACGCCCGCCGCCATGTCGCGTCGCTTACGGGGTAATCCGTGTCGCCCAACATTGCGCCAACGTCCTGCGCGTGGTGCAGGAAGTGTCCCACCAAATCCGCACCCGTTTGAATCGTCCGCGCCACGGTTTCGCACCATATCGACGCTGCGACATACAGCGTCGATTTTTTCAGCGTGTCTATCAGCGCGTCAATATCGTACGCGACGCGCAATTCCTCGACGCGAATCTCGCCGTTGGCGGCGGTCAGCATGGTGTACGGCGCACCGATGGCGAAGTCTGTCGCGAATCCGCACGAACCGGGGTTCACGAGCAGCGTGTCGCCGCGTCGAAAATGCTGTTGAATGTGGTTGTGTCCGAACGCGTACACGCCGCGCGGCAACGCCGAAATCTGCGCCGTTACCGTGGGCGACGCGTCAATCGCCGCGTTCGCAATCGCGGGATACTCGCTGCGAGAGAACGGTTTTTCAAACATTTTATCGCGGTACCACCTCGAACTGTTGACCTCGCGCACTTTCGACGCAAGAGGGCAAATCTCGCGAATCGAGTGCGTCGCGTACACGCGTTCACCGCCGAACTCGAACTCCGCCGTGTCGGGCAATCCGAACAGATAATCCGCGTTCGCGTCCGTCAACTCGCGCAGGTTCCACCGCGCGGGTGCCATCTGTTCGAGCGCGAGCCAATCGGGGTTCTCGCCGCGCATATTCGCGTAACGCTCCTCCTTGTTGCCGCGAATGATCACGGCGTTTTCGAGCGTTTGCAGCAGTTCCGCGACCTCGTTCGGGTACGGGAAGTCCGTTATGTAGTCGCCGAGCAGTAGCCACCGCGTCGCCCCGCGCGACTTTGCGTCGCCGATAACGGCGCGCAACGCGGGCAGGTTGCCGTGAACGTCGGCGATCAGCGCGAGTTTGTCGTGTTGCATATTGGCACCCCTCTGTCTGCACTTTTTCTTGTTATAACCCGCTATTATTTGCTCGGCGCAACGATAACCGTCTTATAATCCGTATAAGTCACCATACCCGCGTTGGCGGCGGGTATCTTTTTTACGTATCGTACCCGTGTAAAGTCCACGGCTACGCGCAACTCGTCGCGCGCCTCGGAGTACTGCGCCGCGTATGCCGCCGCTTCGAGAATATCCGAATCCGACGGGTCGGCACCGTTGGTGCGCAGAATCACGTGACTGCCGTGGCGTTTTTGGACGTGCAGCCACACATCGGTCTTGAACGCGAGTTTGAACGTCAGTTCGTCGTTTTGCGCGTTGTTGCGCCCGACGAGGATCTCCACGCCCGACGACGACGTGAACCGACGCGGCGCGGTCGGTTTGACCTTTTCGCGCGTTTTCGCGGCGCGCAGGTAGCCCGCGTTTTCGAGTTCGCGGCGGATATCCGCGAGTTCGCGCTCGGATTCGCACATGGCGAGCATGGTCAGCACGCTGCCGAGGTACTCCGCTTCGCGCTCACCGTCGGCTATGCGGTCGCCGAGGATTTTTTCGGCGTTCTTCGCCTTTGTGTAGTCCTTGTAGTACTTTGCGGCGTTCTGCTGGGCGTTGCGGCGCGGGTCGAGCTTTATCGTGCGATACGTCTCCGCATCTCCGTCCGCGTAAAAATCGGGCAGCGACACCGACTCCGCCCCGGGCGGCACGGCTTTCAGGTTCGCCATCAAAATGTCGCCGCACTCGCGCAGATGCTCACGGTGTCGCGCCGATTCGATCTCCGCGTACTGCGCAGCGACACGCCGAACAGCGCGGTCGTGCGCATTTTTTACTGTTCGCACTAAATTCGACGCTTTCGAGGTCATGCGCTGTTCCGACGAACGCCGCGCGAAGAACGTGTCGAGCATCGCGGAGAATGACTCCGCCGCCTCACATTCGAGCGCGCCTCCATACTGCCGAATCTCGCAAAACGTGAAGTCGCGCAACGCTCCGCTCGGTTCGCGCAGCAATGTCGGCACGGGCGGCTCGGACAAAAACGCGTCGGTGCCGCGATACTCGATCTCGCGCGCGATCAGCGGCGAGAACCCCGGATTCGCGCGCTCGGGCGACGGCGGCAGTCGGTAGAACAATCCCGGCAACAACGGGCGGCGTTCGGACATCTCCGCGTCCACACGCCGCAGGCAGTCGAGCACGCGCCCGTCCGCGCCGACGAGCGCGATGTTCGAGTTGCGCCCCATGAGTTCGAGGACGAGCCGCCGCTCCTCACGGTCGCCGAGCGTGTCGGACGCGGTCAGCGCGATGTCGACGACACGTTCACGCGGCGGCTGCGTCACCGACGTGATCACCGCACCCGTCAAGTGCTTGCGCAGGAGCATACAGAACATCGGCGGCTGTGCGGGATTCTCGGGTTCCGACTGCGTAAAATGTACGCGCGCGTCGGCGGTACCCGTCGAGATCAGCAGTTTTCGGTTGCCAAACTGCGTGCGCAGGTGCAGGATCAGCACGTCGCGCTCTGGTTGGCGTATCTTATCGATCCGCGCGCCGACGAGCGCGGGCGAAAGCTCTGAGACGACTGCGGTAAGGCACATTGCGTCAAGCGGCATTGGGGCGTCCTCCGTGAATTTTCTGCCAATATCTTTTATATCAGAGCATTAAGTATACGCTTTTTCGCAACATTTGTAAATAGTCCGTACTCGCTAATGTCGGCGAAAAAACAGGATTTTGAGCATTTTCAAGAGTAAATTCTCTCTGCGCTTAATAATGACGCGTTTGTATTCGCCGCACCATTCGCAGATATCCGCATCGTCGGAAATCACCCACTCGCGTTCCGAAAACGGCTCGCCGTTTTTTCGCGCGCTTTTTTTCATGCAATCAACGCATATTTCAGCCATAATTTATCCCCCTTTATGCATTCACTCAGCCTACTATGCACATTCTAAGGGAATATGCCTTAAATGTCAATAAGGGAATTGCCCTTAGCATATAATTGCTTCGGGGTGATAAAATGAACGTATCAAGGATTCGCGAATTGCGTGAGGATAACGACCTTTCGCAAAAAGTCATTGCAGCGCAGCTAAAAATTCACCAGACGACCTATTCCGACTACGAGCTGGGCAAACTGAACATTCCGATGGACATCTTAGACCAACTGGCGACATACTACGCGACCAGCGTAGATTACCTGCTCCACCGCACAGACGAGCCGAAACCATACCCAAAAGGACGCGATATTTAGCAGGGGCGACCCTATGTGGTCGCCCTGTTGCGGTTTGCAAAACCCCGACGGGCGACCAATGGTGCCCCTACGGAGCATTATCAACCGCAACCCACGTCCAAACCCTGCCCCCTTTCGGAAAGGGGGTGCCGACCGCAGTCGGCGGGGGTTTGTTCCCCGCAACTCTCGTCCAAACTCCCGTAACTGTTAACTGTTAATTGTTAATTGTTAACTGCCATCTCGTTGCCCAATTCAAACAATTCCCCTGCCCGTGCCGTCTGCCCCGTTAGGTACAGCCACCCGAACAGCGTCTCCAACCCTGTTGCGGCGTGGTACTCGGCGGAGGTGGACGAGTTCGGTGCGGGGTGACCGTTCGCGTTGCGCCCGCGCTTGAACATCGTCAGTTCAGCGTCGGTGAGTTGCGGCTCGATGCGCCGAAACGCCGCCGCCTGTGCGGGTGCCGCGACGTATTTCACCGTCTCACGGTGTAGCGCGCCGACCTTGCCGCCGCCGTGCGCCGTGACGCGAGTGCGCGCGAACAGTTCGTACACCGCGTCGCCTATGTGCGCGAGCGCGAGCGGCGAGTATGCGGCGGCATCGCGCTCGGACAGTATTGCGCGCTCAAATTCCATTGCGGTACACCTTCATATAACAAATATTCAGCACGTTGCCCATAATCACGACGATGCCGCACGTGTACATCCAGATCAGCAGCACGATAATCGACGCGAGCGAGCCGTACACCAGCGCGTAGCGCGCCGACGCGGAGATGATGCGCGAGTAGATCGCGGAAACGCCGACCATGAGCAGCGACGCGGCTATCGCGCCCGGCAGACGGCACGTCGTGCGTGATTTGCGCGGCGCGGCGGCGGCGTACAGCGCGAATACGACGAAGAACAGTACCAGGAACATCAAAATGAACCGCACCCACAGCCACGCGTTGGCGATGCTCGCGCGCAGAACGTACGTTTCAAGCCACTGCATGATCCAGTTGCCCGAGAGCACGACGATAGCCGAGATGAAGATCACGGCGATGAACGCGCCCGACAGCACGAATCCGAAGATGTAGCCGCCGATCCCCGTGAATCTGCGCTCGCCCTGAATGTCGCCGAAGATGCTCATGATCGTGCGGAACGCCGCCGACGAGCTGGTCAGCATGACGCCGACAGCCGCGACGATGAGTACCGTCGAGCTGTTGCCGTTCACGTAGCCGAGGAACTCGGTCACGACGCTCAGCGCGGCGGCGGGTACGATGTTCTGCCACACGCCGAGTACCGATTCCTGCGAGATGTTCAATCGCCCGAGTATCGCGGCGGCGCAGATCAGCAGCGGAAACAGCGCGATCACCACGAAATACGACAGCGCGGCTGAGGAACGCGCGACGCGCTGCTTCACGTACACGTCGTACATCTCCCATAGCAGGCGCGGGAACTTGCGGCGCGGCGGTTTTATATTGTTGACGCGGTTGATGAATGATTTGATCACCGTATTGCTCCGATACGGAAAAAGGGAGGTTTTCCCTCCCGTTCCCGCAATGTCTGATATTACTTGTTGTTGAAAATCTTGTAAATCTCCTCGAACGGATCGTCGTCGGGCGGCGTGACCTTTCTCGGCTCAGCCGCGGGCTGCGGTTCGGGCGTTTGCGCGCCCGTCTGCGCGCTCGTCGGCTCGCTCGTAGGCTGAATCTTCGAGTCGGGTATCTTTGACTCCGCTTTCGGAGGGGTGGAAAAGAGATTCAGACGGCTCGGTTCACCCTGTTTGACCTCTGCGTTCGCATGGGGGTGGATCATGTTCCGCTGCGTCTCCTCGTCAAAGCGCGTGGCGATGACGGTGACTTTGATCTCGTCCTCCATCGTCTCATCGTAGCCCGCACCGAAGATGATGTTCGCGTCGGGGTGCGCCGCCTCTGTGACGAGGTTCGCCGCCGTCTCGACATCTTCGAGTTCCAAGTCCAGCGAGCCGCACACGTGAATGATGATGCCTTTCGCTCCGCGAATCGACGTACCCATCAGCGGACTCTCTATCGCCTGTTGCGCCGCGACGAGTGCCTTGTCGCGCCCCGTAGCGCGACCGACGCCCATGTGCGCGAAGCCCGACTCTTTCATGATCGTCGTGATGTCCGCGAAGTCGAGGTTGATCATATCCGTCTTTTTCACGAGGTCGGATATCGACACGACAGCCTTCAACAGCACGTCGTCCGCGATCTTGAACGCGTTCTTGAACGTGATCTTCTGCTCCGACACGTCTTTCAGACGCTCGTTGGGGATCACAAACAGCGCGTCTACCTTATCGTACAACGCTTCAATGCCGTTCTCCGCCTGTGCCATACGGCGCGAACCCTCGAACCCGAACGGTTTCGTGACGACACCGACGGTGAGAACATTCGCCTCCTGCGCGACCTCGGCGACGACGGGTGCCGCACCCGTACCCGTTCCGCCGCCCATGCCGCCCGTGATGAACGCCATGTGCGCGTTTTCGAGTGCCTTTGCGATGTCGTTGCGCGTCTCCTCGGCGGCGGCTCGTCCGACGAGCGGATCGGCACCCGCGCCGCGTCCGCCTGTGAGCCGCAGCCCGATCTGCACCTTTTCGTCCGCGAGCGACTGACTGAGCGCGGGCTTGTCCGTATTGATAGCGATGAACTCGACGCCTTGCGTACCCTCTTCAATCATGCTGTTGATCGCGTTGTTTCCCGCGCCGCCGACACCAATGACCTTGATGTTTACCACGTTGTCGGGACCTGTCGTTTCGTTTGCCGCCATATTGAAAGCCTCCATAGAGAGATATTATTCACGTTGAACCGTGGATTACTCATGAAACACATAGTGTTTTGTTGATTGTATACCGAAATTGCTCTGAGGTCAAGGAAAATTTTCCGAAAAGCCCTAAAATTCTCAAAATTTTCACGTTTTAGGCTTCACAAGCACGCCGCTGAGGTCGTCAAGCACCGAAAATTCGTCGCAATTCGCGCCGTCGTTGTTTTTTTTCAGCGTATCGACGACGAGCGCGAGTTTCCTGTCAGCTTCTGTCGACGCGCCGAGTTTCACCGTGAGATGCCCGTCCAACACGAACTTGATCTGCCCGAGGTTGCCGATATCAACGCTGTCCACGCGGTCTCGCAACCCCGCGCGCGTTATCGCGTTGAGTACCGCGTTCAGCGCGTCGCGCTTCGACTTGTGCCTGTCGTCGTCAAACGTGAACGCCTGTCCGATCTCGGGGTTGATCGGCGTCTCACCGAGCACTGCGATCAGTCCGTTCTGCGGCTCCGTATAACGTTCGAGCAGCACCAGATCGTCCGCCGCGACCCAGTACGTGCCGTCAATCGCGAACGACAGCAGCGGCGCGCGCTCCGTCACCGCGATGACCAGCCCGTTCGGGAATACGCGCCGTATCTTCACGGACTTGACGTACGGCAGCGCGGTCGTGAGGTTGCGCACGGCTCCGCCCGTCTTGGAGAATACGAGGTTGCCGCCCGCCGTCAGTCCCGATGTCGTGATGATAAGCTCGTCCGAGTACTGCGAATTGCCCGACACGGTAATCGTCTCAACGCGCATGAACAGCGACGCGCACAGCGCGACGAGAATAATCCCGAAAATCAGGATTATCCCGCCGTGCCGTGACGGTGGTTTTTTGCGTCTCGCCCGCGAGGTTGTGTTTGCCATCGTGATGTCCTGCTTTGTTAATACTTTTGTTGTCGACTTAACCTGCGTTTCGTAGGGGCGGGGCTTGCCCCGCCCGTTTGCGGCGATATGCGGGTACGCGCAACGGGTCGGTCAAGACCGACCCCTACGTGAGGGTGCGCTGCTGTTTTGTTCTCAACTGTCAATTCTCACGATCTCCGCACCCAACTGCGTCAGCGCGCCCGCGAGGTCGTCGTAGCCGCGGTCTATGTGGTGGATATCCGACACCTCGCTCGTACCCTCCGCCGACAGCGCGGCGATCACAAGTGCGGCACCACCGCGCAGGTCGGGCGATTTCACGGGTGCGGCTTTGAGCGATTTCACGCCCGTGACGAGCGCGACGCGCCCCTCGAGCTTGATGTTCGCGCCGAAGCGGCGCATCTCGTCCGCGTGGCGGTAACGGTTGTCGAAGATGTTCTCGATGAACGACGTCGTACCCTGCGCGCGGAGACACGCCGCCATGAGCCCCGCCTGAGCGTCCGTGGGAAACCCGGGGTACGGTTCCGTCATCACGGGTTCGAGCGCGTAGAGCCTGCCCGACGCGCTGAGCGTCACGCTGTCGCCCGTGCGTGTTATCGCGCAACCCATGTTTGTGAGCGCGTCCGTCACCGTCGTGAAGTGCGCGGGGTTCACGTCGGTGAGCGTTATCTCGCCGCCCGTCGCCGCCGCCGCACAGAGATATGTGACCGCGACGATGCGGTCGGGGATCACGCGGTGCGCCGTGTCAACGCGGACAAGTCTGCCCTCGACGACGATGGTCGGCGTACCCGCGCCGAGTACCGTTATCCCCAGCGCGCGCAAGTACCGCTGCAAATCTGAAATCTCAGGCTCTCGCGCCGCGTTCGAGATGACGGTCGTACCCTCCGCGAAACACGCGGCGAGAATCGCGTTCTCCGTCGCACCGACGGACGGCGATCGCAACGTGATCTTCGCCCCGCGCAGTCGATTCGCGCGGCACACGAGACTGCCGCCGTTGTCTGTGATCTCCGCGCCGAGTTGACGCAGTGCCGCGAGGTGCATATCTATCGGTCGCGGTCCCAGTTCGCACCCGCCCGGCGTCGAGATCGACGCCTCGCCGCACCGCCCGAGGATTGACCCGAGGAATATCACGGATGAGCGCATCTCCTGCATCAGGCTGTGCGGAACCTCCGCATTCGTCATCGTGGACGTGTCGACGGTCACGGTGTCGCCGTCGCGCTCGGCTTTGCAGCCGAGGTGGATAAGTATCTGCATCGCGGCGTCCACGTCGGCGATGTTCGGACAATTATGTATAACGGTTACGCCGCGCGCTACAAGACATGCGGCGAAGATCGGAAGTACGCTGTTTTTTGCCCCGTGTACACGCACGGAGCCGCGCAGGGCGCGCCCGCCTGTTATTCGCAATACGCTCACGCTGTTCCCCCTGTAAAAGAGTATTTCACAAGGGTATATTATGACGCGCGGACGCTTGGGGTTACTTGCCGCTCGGCGACGCCAGTTCGTACAGTTCGAGCGCGAATCTGTCCGCCGCGTCGCGTGAGCCGAGTTTTCGCGCCGCCTGCTCCATCTCCGCAATCTTGCCGCCGCTCAACAGCGTTTTCACGGTGTCGTACAGCGTCTCGCCGTTGCAGTCGGCTTCGCGGAGCATGACCGATGCACCCGCGGTCTCCATGGCGCGCGCGTTCACCGTCTGGTGGTCGCCCGTGACGTACGGCGACGGGATCAGTACGCTCGCACGTCCGAGACACGTGAGTTCCGCGAGTGTGGACGCTCCCGCGCGGCAGATGATTAGATCCGCCGCCGCCATGACGCGCGGCATGTCGTCGATATACGCGCGCACGTCGAGGTTATCTGCGGTCAGCAGTCCGAATGTGAACTCGCGGTACCGTTCGTCGCCGCCGCCGACGGCGTGGATATGCCGAAAGTCACGGTCGCGCGCGTTGCGTTCTATCACACCGCGTATCGCGTCGTTCATGCGCGCCGCTCCGAGTGAGCCGAAGAACGATACGACGAGCTTCTCGTCCGCGCCGATACCGAGTTCGCGACGCGCCGACTCACGCGTCACCCGCGTGAACGCGGCGCGCACGGGTGTCGGTGCGACGACGACGCTCTTTGCGTGTCTGTACAACGCTGCACTGTCGGGAAACGCGGTGTACACGCGTTTTACGAGCTTTGAGACAAGGCGCGTCGTCAGACCGGGCGCGGCGTTGGATTCGTGGATTACGCACGGTATGCCGCGCCTGTCGGCGGCACGGATCACGGGGTAGCAGACGTAGCCGCCCGTGCCGACGATGATGTCGGGCTTGAACGCGTCGATTATCTCACCCGCGCGTCGCGTGGCGCGCAGCATTAGACGCGTCGCCGTGAAATTGTGCTTGATATTGCGGAGTTTTATGCCGCGCTCCAACCCGCGCGACGGCACATCGTGCAGTTCGTACCCCGCTTCGGGTATCAGTTTGCGCTCCATGCGCCGACCCGAGCCGATGAATGCGACGACGGGGCGCGGTGCGAACGCCGCGAGTGCGTCAGCCGTCGCGAGAGCGGGGTTTATGTGACCCGCACTGCCCCCGCAGGCGAATAATACGCGCATATCAAACCTCCGTCCAATCTAACCTCTGACATCTGACCTCTAACCTCTCTTGGTAAGGTGCATATCCCGCGACGCTGACAGCACAATGCCCATCTCGCCGAGCTGAACCATCAGCGCGGTGCCGCCGTAACTGAAAAACGGCAGGGATATGCCCGTCGACGGCAGGTAATTCGTCACGACACCGATGTTGAAGAACACCTGTACGCCGAGCATCGTCATGATACCGACGACGACGAGCGACGTGTAGCGGTCGCGTGCGTGAATCGCTATCCACAGTCCGCGCAGTATCAGCAGCAGGAATATCACGATGACGGGTATCGTGCCGACGAAGCCCATCTCCTCGCACCAGATTGCGAATATGTAGTCGTTCTGCGCCTCGGGGAGGTAGAAGTACTTCTGGCGCGATTTCGTCAGTCCCTGTCCGAGCAGTCCGCCCGAGCCGACCGCGAGCAGTGACTGATTCGCCTGATACGACTCGCCCTGCGTGTCAAAATCGGGGTGTAGCCACGAGACGACGCGCCCGAACTGGTACATGCCGACACCGTCGCGGTATATCTCAATCGCCGCGCTGTGCGACATGCCCGTGTCGCGGTTGTCGTAGTACTCGGTTGACAGTTTCGTGAATTTTGCGTTCGTCAGCGCGATGATGATGAACAACGCGGCAAAGGCGAGTCCGATTCCGACGAACATGATCGGGTTTCGCAGCGCGCCGCCCGTGTACAGCATCACAATGGTGATAGCGATGACGATGATTGACGCGGACAGATGTGGTTGGCAGAGCAGCATGATTACGGTGGCACCCGCGTAGGCGATGATATGCCGCGTCTTGAAGTGCGAGCGGCACATGATCGACGCTATGCCGAGTATCAAACCGACTTTCGCAAATTCGGACGGCTGGAAGAAGAACAGCCACCGCGTCGCGCCGTTGACGGTGAGTACGCCTATCGAGTTGCCGAACGCGCGCACGGCTTTCGCCGCGGCAGGAGCGTGGACAACCTTGCCCAAGAACAGGTACAATCCGCCGATAATCGCGAGCGGCACAAGCAGCAACAGCGTCAGGCGCATAATTGTCATTGCGCGCGCGCGTACCTTGAAGTATTCAATCTTGCCCAAAAACGGCACGTCGGGCGGCGCGGGTTTGACGTTGCCGATGTGCAGCCGCGACGCGAGATACATCAGCACAAGCCCCGCCGCAACCCAACCCAACTGCCTGATAATCATACCGAACGGGTTGTGTGACGCAGTTCTGTAATACTCTTTCGGGAAGCTCGCCGAGAACAGCGCGATCAGCCCCAGTACGAGCAAGACAATCGTCAAAATCAGGAATTGCACGTCCACCCCGCCGCGATTGCGCGGTGAGTCGAACGCCAAATCCTCGGATTCGCTGCGATTACGGCGATTGTACGTCGAGCGCGCGCTCATCAGTGCCACCTCGAACGCACCGCGAAGTACGCGGCGACGGCGGCGATGATCGACACCGTGGTGAACACCGCGAACAGCTTTTTCTCACTCCACCCGCACAGCTCAAAATGATGGTGCAGCGGTGCCATCTTAAACACGCGCTTCGGCGTCCCCGTGATTTTGCGCGATATCTTGAACACGAGCACCTGAATCACGTCGGACAGCGTCTCGCACAGGTAGACGAAGCCGACGACGAGCAGTATCAGCGGCATGTCGAACGCGAACGCGAGAGCGCACACGGCACCGCCGAGAAACAGCGAGCCCGTGTCGCCCATAAACACCTTCGCGGGGTGGAAGTTGAAGATCAAAAACCCGATAAGACCGCCCGTGAGAGCCGCCGCAAAAATGCCCGCCGCGCTGTAAACCTCGCCGCCGCTCTTCGCGTTCCACGCGTACGCGAGCACGGCGAAAAATACCGCCACGGGTACCGTCACGCCGCTCGCGAGACCGTCCACACCGTCCGTGAGGTTCACGGCATTGACCTCCGCGACTATCGCGAACGCCGCGAGTACGAGATACACGGGTTCGGGCAGCGGAATGGACAGATGCGTGAACGGTATATACAGGTTCATCGTGACCTGCCCCGTGAACCGCATGAGCAGCACGAACGCGACAGACGCCGCGATCTGCATCAACAGCTTCTGCATCGCCGACAGACCCTCGTTCTGTTTGTGACGCAGTTTCGCCAAATCGTCCGCAAAACCTATCGCGCCGAAGATGATACCGAACGCGAGAATGTACAGGTGTGTATAGTCGCCTTTCGCGATATTGCCCGCGCCCGCGATGAGAATCGCGGCGACGATGCCGATGATGAAGATGAACCCGCCCATCGTCGGCGTACCCGATTTGGACGCGTGCCACGTCGGACCGTCCTCTCGGATCATCTGCCCCGCCTTGAATTTGCGCAATATCGGGATTATTATCAGCCCCGCGACGAACGACACGACGAGCGCGATACCAAACGCGATCAGCATAGACTTCATACGCGCGTATCCTCACGCGGTGCGCGCACCGCCATGATCTCGGCGACGACGACACGCTCATCGAACGGGAATTTGACCTTGCCGCGCTCCTGATACGTCTCGTGTCCCTTGCCCGCGAGCAGAATTGTGTCGCCCGTCTGCGCGTTCTCAATCGCGTACTCGATAGCGGCGCGGCGGTCGGGTATCACGACATAGTTGTCGCCCGAAATGCCCGCCGTGATTTTCTCGATGATCGCCTCGGGTTTCTCGGTGCGCGGGTTGTCGCTCGTCACGATAACAAAATCGGACAACCGAGCCGCGATATCGCCCATGATGGGGCGTTTGCCCTCGTCGCGGTCGCCGCCGCAACCGAACAGCGTCACCACTCTGCCCTGCGCACCGTCTTTCAGCGTCGTTATGATCTGTTCGAGAGAGTCGGGCGTGTGCGCGTAGTCGATGATAACCGTGAAATCCGCGTCTATCGGTACGACCTCGGCGCGACCCTTTACGGCGGGCGCGTCCGCGAGTGCGTCCGCGATATCGCCGATACCGAACCCGAGTTTGAGACACACGGCAATCGCCGCGAGCGCGTTGTACACCGAGAATTTCCCCGGTGCCGCAATCTCAATCGGTTGCAGCGTCTCCAACGTCAGCGCGGAGAACTCCACGCGGTCACGCGACAGGCGCACGCGCTTCGCCACAACGTCGCACTCCACGTTGTCGATGGAGTATGTGAAAATATCGCCCTCAGCCGCCGCCTGCATGACGCGCGAATATGAGTTGTCGCAGTTGAAAACGCACTTGCGCGAGTGCGCGAACAGAATCGACTTCGCGCGCGCGTACTCGTCCATCGTCTCGTGAAAATCGAGGTGTTCGTGCGCGAGATTCGTGAACACGCCGACCTCGAACTCGATACCCGCCACGCGGTCGAGTACGAGCGCGTGGCTCGACACCTCCATGACGGCGTACTCGCACCCCGCTTCGAGCATCTGCGCGAACAGCCCGTGAAGCTCGTATGAGTCTGGCGTCGTCGGCGTTGTGCGCTTCGATTCTATCACGCGCGGTCCGATCATGTCGCATATCGTGCCGATAAGCCCGACGGGTTTGCCCGTGAGCGATTCGAGCGCGTTTTTGATGAGCGAGGTCGTCGTGGTCTTGCCCTTCGTGCCTGTAACGCCGATAATTTTCAGCTTTTCGGCGGGGTTCCCGAACCAGTTCGCGGACACGTAAGCCATCGCGCGCCGCGTATTCGCGCACAGCACATACGGCACCGTGACGCTCGGCGGCTCCTCGCACAGCACACACGCGGCACCGCTCTCAACGGCGGCGGCGATGTATGCGTGTCCGTCCGTCTCGTGTCCGCGCACGGCGACGAACAATCCGCCCGCCGTCACAGCGCGCGAATCGTACGCCACGCCGCCGATCTCGAGTTCGGGATCGGCGTGCAGTTCGGCTATTTCGACATTTTTGAGAATTTCGTTCAGTTTCACGTTGTTGCCCTCAATTCAGTATGCACCCATGACCCAATGTTACAATATCTCTCGTTGCGCACCCGCCGTCCTATCTCCGTAATTGACAATTGTCAAAAGATTCCCTCGACGCTGCTGTCGACGAGCTGCACCTCGATCACCGTACCGTACGCCGCGCTCTCACCCGACGGCATCGACTGCACCTGAACGACCGCGTGGATCATGCCCGGCGCGATACCCGTCGAGCGTATGAACAGTCCGCGCTCTTCAAGTAACGCTTTCGCGCTCGCGTACGACCGACCCGCCAGATTCGGCACAATGACGGTCGAATCCTCGGGCGGCGCGCCCGTGTACAGCAGCACCTTTGTGTTTGGCGACACGCGCGCGTTCGCGGCGGGCAGTTGCGCCGTCACCGTGTCGCCGTCGCCGATCACCTTGTAATCGAGACGCAGGTCGCGCAATTTCTTCTGCGCTTCGGCGAGCGTCAGTTCCGCCAGCTTCGGCACAGAGATGTTGATGTTCTGCGTCTCCTCGTCGCTGTACTCAGGCTCAATGCCCATGTAGGGCAGCACCTCCGCGAGAATGTTGCGGACGGTGGGTGCCGCCATCTGACTGCCGTAGATACCGACGCCCGACGACGCCGACGGTGTGTCGAGCAGCAGCAGAATGACGATCTGCGGGTCGTTTATCGGCGCGATGCCGACGAACGACACGATGTACTCTTTTTCGCCCGTCACGGCTTGCAGCGTCGTCTTTACGGAGGTTCCCGTCTTGCCGCCGACACGGTACCCCGCCACCTGTCCGTTCTTGCCCGAGCCGTTCGACACCGCGCTCTCCAATAATTCACGCACGGTCGCGCTCGTCTCGGCGGATATCACCTGACGCACCGCCGTCGGCGCGTTCGACTCCACCACCGCACCGTCGGTACCCGTGATCTGCTTGACGACGTGCGGTTTGTACAGTATGCCGCCGTTGACGGTCGCCGAGATCGCGGTTATGAGTTGAATCGGCGTGATGGTGAACGTCTGCCCGAAACTCGCGGACGCGAGCTGTGATTTGTTGTCCGATTTGAACACCGCGTCGTCCCACCACAAGCCCGTAGCCTCGCCCGACAGGTCGATACCCGTTCTGCCCTTGAAGCCGAACGCCTCGATGTAGTCATAGAACCGCTCGGCTCCGATGAGCAGTCCTATGTGCGCGAACGCGATGTTGCACGAATTTTGCACTGCCTGTGCGAGTGTTTGCAGACCGTGCGCCGTGGAGTTACTGCAATGCAGCGGCTCGACGCGCCCGGGGATATCGGTCGATGTCCCCGCGCAGAAGAATGTGGAATTTTCGTTGACCACGCCCTCTTCGAGCGCGATGGCGAGTGTTATCGTCTTGAACGTCGATCCCGGCTCGTACGAGTCGGACAGATTGCGGTTGCGCCATTTGGCGAGCCACGCATTCATGCGCGCCGCGGACTGCTCATCGACCTCGGTCTCGGGGTTGTCGATGATCCGAGCGAGTTCCTCCTCGATCTCGGCGG
>JAISJJ010000141.1 GCA_031261585.1 Oscillospiraceae bacterium | reverse complement strand
GACGGGACGCCGAGGGCGGCGTCCCCTACGGCGCGTTTGCGTTACCCGCCGTCCGTTACCCCCGCACCGCCAATATCACCTGCACTATCCCGAACAAAATCGGTTGGTGCAGCAGATATATCACCATCGACCGCCGCCCGACGGCGGGCAGCACGGGTACGCGTGCGTCGTAGAACCGCGCGGGGAACCTCCGTTCGCGGATATACCGTCCCAGCCACGTGCCGAAACCGTAAACGAACGCCCACGGCAGCAGCGGGAAGTCGTCCGTGAAGTGATAATTCTCGGGGTACCACCCGAACAGCCACGCCGCAGGGAAGTTGAAATACGTGCGCGCGACGAATATCGCGGAACCGACAATCAGCGCGACCCACGCGACACCGAACCGCGGATTCGGTTTCGGACGCTGCAAAATCTTCTTAAATACTTCCTCGCACAGCGCGTATACAAGCATACACGACGCGAGCAGGTGCAATATGCCGAATTTTACGGTTTCGCCCATAAATGACGTGACAAACGTGACGAGCATCGCCGCCAGCGCGCACATGCCGCCCCGCCGCCAGTTCGAGCGCGAAAATCGGCTCGACACGCCCGCCAGCGCGATGAACACACCCGCGAACAGGTTGTGCAGCGGCTCAAACACGGGGTTCCAGAACACCCACGACGGCGCACCGAGAAACTGCCACGCGTCAAACAGCGCGTGGTGAATGACCATGAGGATCACCGCGAGACCGCGCAACGCGTCGATGATCTCAATGCGCGGCGGGCGCGAGGGTGTGTCAATGTCGGTTGGCATAAGGCTCCTTTCGTGCGCCGTCTGCGCGTCCTGCATCCAAAGTCTCCCTCGCAGAGGGGGATGTCACGAAGTGACAGGGGGAGTCCGAGCTTGGACGGGGCGCGGTCTCCCTCCGCCGTCTGCGGACGGCACCTCCCTCTGTGAGGGAGGCAAGGTTGGACGGTGGACGTAGGGACGGACGACCCTGTCCGTCCTGTTTGGTCGTGCAGAAACCCGAACGGGACAGACAGGGTCGTCTGTCCCTACATCGAGTGCGGCGCGTTTATCGCGAACGGCGCGTCCCTCACCTATACATTAAACCTAAACAGCGTCACGTCGCCGTCGCGCATTACGTATTCTTTGCCCTCGCTGCGGATCAGACCTTTTTCTTTCGCCTTTACCATGTCGCCGACGCTCTGCAAGTCGTCGAACGCGATGATCTCGGCGCGGATGAAACCGCGCTCGAAGTCGGAGTGTATCTTGCCCGCCGCGCCCGGTGCTTTCGTCCCGCGCGTTATCGTCCACGCGCGGCACTCGTCCGCGCCTGACGTGAGGAACGATATCAGTCCCAGCGTCGCGTAACCGCACCGTATCAGGCGGTTCAGCCCCGACTCCGCGATACCGAGTTCCGCTAAAAACTCCGCGCGCTCGGATTCGTCGAGTTCCGCGACCTCAAGCTCGGTTTTCGCGCATATCGGCAGGAGTTCCGCGCCGTCGGCGGACGCGATACCGCGCAACACGGTGTAGTGCGCCACGGATTCGGGGTCGGCAATCCCCGCTTCGTCCATATTCGCGAGATAGATCACGGGTTTGCGCGTCAATAAATCCGCGTCGCGCACGATCTCCGCTTGGTCGGACGTGAGTTCGACGCTACGGGCGGACGCGCCGTCCGACAGCGCGGACTGCACGAGTTCCCACGTCTCCGTCTCTGCGAGCGCGCGGCGGTCACCCGCTTTCGCGGCTTTCTGCGACTTTGCAAGCCGTCGTTCGACGGTTTCGAGGTCGGCGAGCGCGAGTTCGAGGTTGATGATCTCCACGTCGCGCGCGGGATCAGTGCCGCCCTCGACGTGCGTGATGTCGGGGTCGTCAAAACAGCGCACGACGTGGATTATCGCGTCCACCGTGCGGATATTCGCGAGAAATTTGTTGCCCAGACCCTCGCCTTTCGACGCGCCGCGCACAAGTCCCGCGATGTCGACGAACTCGACGACGGCGGGCGTGCGTTTTTTCGGCGCGTACAGCGACGTGAGCCAGTCGAGCCGCGCGTCGGGTACCGCGACGACGCCGACGTTCGGCTCGATCGTGCAGAACGGGTAGTTCGCGCACTCCGCGCCCGCGGCGGTAACGGCGTTGAACAGCGTCGATTTGCCGACGTTCGGCAGTCCGACAATACCTAATTGCATGGTGTTCCTCTTTTCGACTGGTTGCGGTGGGGACGAATTACGGGGGCAAACCCCCGCGCCCCGCCCCATTCTAACCTCTGACATCTCACATCTGACCTCTATATTACCACACATCACCGCCTATTTCAACAAAAATATATCTTTCCCCCGCTCGACAAAAACAGACGTTCCGCGCACAAGATATGGTGTAAAATCCATGTGTAAAACACCAATTTATCTACATAATGTGCTGTGAAAGGTATGAAATGCCTATGCTGCTGAGCAAAAAAAGGGGGCTGTACGAGACGAACAAGGTCGTATATCTCGCACTCGACGCGATTGCGCCGTCGGTGCGCCGCGCCGCGCGGAGCCACGATGCGCGCGCGATGCGTGATTTGACGCAGAGCATCGAAAAATACGGGGTGCTGCAACCGCTGACGGTGCGGCGCGCGGATTCGGGGTACGAGCTGATATCGGGCGAGCGGCGGCTTATTGCGTCGCGGTCGGCGCGGCTCGACAAGGTGCCGTGCATCGTGCTGGACGTGGACGAGCGCGAGTCTGACGCGCTGATGCTCGTCGAGAACGTGCAGCGGCGCGGGCTGGATTTTGTGGAGGAGGCGCACGCCCTCGCGAAACTGCGCGAACACTACGGTTACAGTCAGGAGACGTTGGCGCAACTCGTCGGGCTGTCGCAACCCGCCGTCGCAAACAAACTGCGCCTGCTGCGTTTGCCGTCGGAACTGCTGCTCACCGTGCGCGACGCGGGGTTATCGGAACGTCACGCGCGGGCGTTATTGCGTCTGCCCGACGAGCGCGAGATGGCGGCGGCGTTGACGCAGATGCTCGCCGAGGACATGACCGTCGCGCAGGCTGAGGAACTCGTCGACCGCGTGTTGACGGGTGAACCCGAGCCTGTTCCCGAGCCGACCCCCGAGCCGCCGACACCGCGCGGTATGACGCTCATCGTGCGCGACTACCGATTCTACGTGAACTCCATCGAGCGCGGCGCGGAGACGATGCGCCGCAGCGGTATAGCGGTGGACATAGACCGCGCGGACGACGAAAAGCAGGTGACGATGACGGTGAGGATAGCGAAGCGAGGGTGATGGCAATTGACAATTGACAATTACGAGGATTGGACGAGGGTGCGTGCGACGGTTTGGGACGGGGTTTTCCTTTTTTGGGGTGAAGCGAAAGCACCCTGTTTTACAGGGTGCTTGGGTGGTTGGTTGGCGTAGAGATTACGCTGATTTGGATTCGTCGTCCCGCTTTGTGTCCTCGGCAATCATTTCAAACTGAACACCTCTGTCCCCCTCGATGGGGTGCTTATGATAAATCTTGCCGACAAATACGTCGTCAGGTATCCCGTCAGGGAATGCCGCACACGTCGTTTTCTCTCCGCTTTGACGATAATGTTTACAACTCGGGCATATCGGAATATACATTATTTTTTCCTCCAACGATAGATTAACCGCTCTACAAGCAGTTTTGCCTCTTCGGGAACGGATTCTCCGCGCTCCAACTTAGTGAAAGCCTCGGCGATTGCTTCCGCCCCATCACGCAGTCTGTCGGAATACAAGGACACACCACGCACAAACTCCTCGTTTAACTCCGCGTTGAATGCATTAAGGCGGTTTAACGGAACGCCTTGAAACGTCAAGGCGTGTGCCAATTCGTGTCGAACGAGTTCGTCGATTGTGCGTTCGGAAAGGACTCCACCCTCAAAGTTTCGTTTCAACGCAAACCTCAAATTGTCAAAATTGTAATCTGTGTTGATGTACACTCTCGGGTCTGTTGCCCCCGATTTGTTCAGCGGGCGGTACTGAAACACAACACCTTGATTCTCCGAACCCATGCTCTCAGCGACAACATCATTCAGATTAAGGGTGTATTCCCTCTCGAATTCGGCGATTACCCTACCGACGGTGTCGAGAACATCGGGAGGAATACCTCCCTGAGAATAATACTCTGACGGAATCTTCATGCACTTGATTATATCATATTCTATGTCTTTGTCAACCAAATTATCAACACATTTCTCGCGCCGCCGCCTTTACCCCTCACGTCCTGCGTGAATAAATCTCTCGTTTCGCGCGCTTGAAAATCCTGCTCGGTGTGATATAATGCCGTTATCACATCACGAAAGGCGGGAGACGATGAAAATCGGCATTGCGGAGAACATCAAACGGCTGCGTCGGGAGCGCGAGATGACGCAGGAGCGGCTTGCGGAGATTCTCGACGTGTCGCCGCAGTCGGTGTCGCGGTGGGAGTTGGGCGCGTGCTACCCCGACATGGATATGCTGCCCGCGCTCGCGAACTGTTTCGCCGTCACGGTCGACGAGCTTATCGGCATGGAGCGTTTCCGCGACGAACAGCGCATCGCGGACTTTCAGCAGCGCGTCACCGACATGTTTCAGGAGCAGTTCGCGCGCATGAGCTCGAATCCGAACCCGATAGCCATCACACAGCTCGACGAAACGGCGGACGCGGACATGGCGGAGTTCAACGAGCGGTTGTACGGCATGTACCGCGACATCATCCGCGAGTTTCCGACGCATTACGAGCTGCAAATCGAGTACGCGGCGCGTCTGACGTCCGACATGCGCAAAACAGAGCGGCTGAACGACGCAATCGATGTGTTGGACAAGGTGCTCGCGAACTGTACGGACAGCGCGACGCGGTACACGGCGTTGTCGCGCCGCGCGGACGTGTACGGTACGCTCGGCGACCTCGACAAGCTGGTAGCGGCGGCGGAGGAGTTGCCGCATATGTCCGAGAGTTGCGAGGGTCTGCTGCTGCGGCTGCTCAACAACTACGCGAGCGCGAATTACGAGAACGGCGGTCTGCCCGACGCGCAGTTCGAGCGATTGCGGCAGTTTGTCCCCGGTTTCACGGGGTATTTGCAGGAGAGTATTCGCATCGTGTTGCAGGAGAAATTGCGGCGCGGCACGCTCGACCGCGACGAGACCGTCGCGATGCTCGAACTGCGCGAAAAGCTGCTGCCGTTCAGTCGGTTCGTGCCGAGTACGGGCGCGCCCGAGGACAATCCCGACCTCGACCCCGAGACGCGCGCGGTTATCGTGCGCATGATCGAGGACGGCGATATCGCCGCGCAACTCCACCACTGCGAGGACTGCGCGCGGTACCTCGCACCGTTCGATGCGGAGCGCGCAATCGGCTACTTAGAGCGTGCGGTGCAGTACACGCTCGCCACTCACGAGCGGCAGAACGACGGCACGGGCGCGCATTTCAGCGTTGTAGACATCGGTGCAATCGCGCGCATGTACGCGGAAAATCCGCAGTTCGACCCGTTGCGCGGAGACCCGAGGTTCGACGCGGCGGTTGGTCAATTAACAGTTAACAATTAACAGTTAACAGTTACGAGGGTTTGGACGAGGGTTGCGTTTGATTCGCGTCGCGGTCTCGTGCGTAGGGACGGACGACCCTGTCCGTCCTTGTATGGTTATGCAGAATACAGGACGGACGGGGTCGTCCGTCCCTACGTAACAGATGAACATCACAAGCGGCTCGCCGCAAAACGCGATAGCGCGAGAACTCGGCTATCTCAACAGTGCGTTTTACGACGTGGTGCGTGATATGGAGGGGTTCAAGGCTGTGGTGACGAGGTATGGCCGTACGCGGGGGAGAAGCGGTGGGATTGGCGCAGGTGCTGTGAATCACAGAAAAACGTCCAAAGCCCCCTAACACACAAAAGCCGAAAATCCCGTATTTACAAGGCTTTTTGGCTTTTGTGTGTTTGAAAATTCGCTTATTTATCGCTTAAATCTACAAAAAGTACCTTGTTTTGCTTTGCAATACACCGAAAATATTACAATTGCCGCTGTTTATGTATCGGCGTTCATACTAAGTTGCCCGAAAAGATCTTTTCCTAACACTTTTAGAGAAGTTTGGGCAACTTCAAGCATAATATCGGTCATATCCTCGGAATTCCAATGCCCGCCCTCGCCCTTGGTGTAAATCGACGTGGCTTGTAACATGACACTTGCGCCATTACATAGCACAAATCTATTTTCACATAGATTCGTATTTATTGGCATACCGTAATTTGCAGCTGTCAGCCTGTCAAGCCGATTAAGTCCACCAGCATTATAGACTAATGTTACAGTTCTCCCGTCAGGGCGCGTAATATCAACATTTTGCGTTAAAAAATTTGAGCCTTCTAAAAATAATATATATGGGAAGTGACGTTCGCCTAACATATAGTTTGCTATTTCGTTGATATTTTTGTGTGCCCTCTCAATAGCATTTCCGGCAACCATTGTATCTTGATTGCTTTTTACACCAACTTGAATGCCTTTTGCAATATTCTCAATGTCTTTCCCTTGGTGCTTGGCTTCTGAAATCAACACCACCCGCCAGTTTCCATTATCATCTTTAACTTCGATTATACCGCCATCGGGCTTTATACTGGCATTTTCGACAAAAAGCGTTTGCCCAAGGTATTTATCAATCTTTTGTAAAGATTCGTTAATTTCTTTTTTTTGAAGGTCTTTCCTGTATCTGAACGCCAGCATTGGAAATTTGGCATAAAGTCGCTGCATAGCAATAATTGAAGTACTATTCACTTCTTTATCGTGCTCTTGGGCATCTGCGTGAAAAATCGAAATAGGTCCCTGTCCCTCTTTTTGTTGTTCTGTTAATCTATTTGATTGTCTTTTTTTCATAACACCAATTAGCTCCTTACGATAACATTATATTCTTTCAGACATTAGCCTTGAAAAACTCATTTATGCTTTCTACCTCTATATGGCTTGTATCTTTGCCTAAGTTTCTCATCTGTTCAATGTGCTTTGTAAAGTAATCAAGTGTAGACTTATCACTATCGCACAACAGGCAATGCCTACCCTCGGCAATACATACTCTGCCGACAGTCCCGCTTCCTGCAAAAAAATCAAGAACAACCGAGCTTCGGCATGAAAGGGCTTTGATAAGGCGTTCAACAATCTCAACGGGCTTTTGTGTCGGGTGTCCCACGCGCTCATTGCTATTCCCATTTAGTCGACCAATTTGCCAAACATTAGTAGGATTTTTACCTTTCATTGTATTTTCAGGATTCAGTCGTTTGTCCTTTAATGCAAGCTTCAAATCTTCTTCTGAATACGGAACTCTAACGGAATCCAAATCAAAATAATAGTCATTAGACTTTGCCAACCAAATTACTTCCTCGTGCCTATTAGCAAAGTATCTGTGTGCAGACATACCATTTTTGTAATACCAAACGATTGTATTAATCAGCTTAAATTTCGTATTTCGTCTAACATATTGAATTATATCAATTAAGTCACCTGATTTCGCATCACGAAATTGCGTTCCTCCAAATATTACCATATTTCCGTTCTTTGACAAAACCCTATACGCTTCTTCCAACCACTTTGCCGCCCATTCAATATAGTTTTCATAAATATCCCAACCTGTGAGTTCAAGATTATAGGGGGGATCAATACAAATCATTTGCACGCATTCATCGGGCAATTCTTTTAAGAAGTCGCAACAATCCATTATACTAATTAAAATCTTTGTTTCGCCAAATTTATCAAAGTCTTTTGCGCTTTTTTGTTTCGTGCTATTATCTTTGCGCATTTTGTTCAGTGACATTAAAGCATGATTGTTATGCGATTTGTTATGAATAGCCATTGATTATTTACCCCCGTTATCGGTTTTCATTTCTACTATATCGTCAACGCCGCAATCAAGGGCGGCGCATATTTTAGCCAGCGTTTCCATCGCGACTGGTTCATTCTTGCCCATTTTTGCGATTGCGTTCGTACTAACCCTTGCAAGGCGTTTTAGTTCCGTCCGATTTAACCCCTTGTCAATTAAAAGTTTCCATAGCCTGTTGTAGTTTATCGTCACTTTGCATACCTCCCGCCCGCGCGACATAAACAATTTTTTTATACTACCACAACGCAAATAGAAAGTCAAGCGAATTTTTAATATATATGATATTTTCTTGATTGATGGCTAATGCCGCTGTTTCACATACAGCGGCAAGCCGCTTTTATACCCCTCAAACGTGTCAACGCGGGTAATATCATGGGCAATTTTAGGACGGGGATTACAACTGTGCCACAACTCCCGTCCTATCTCGTTAATTTTCAATTATCAACGGTCAATCGCCGTCAACTGCTCATTCATCGCGCCTGTCCTATACCCCAGCAGATCGAGCGCGACGTATGTAAACCCGAACGATTTCAACGCTTTTGTTACGTTTTCGCGCGTCTCTGTATCTGCGGTCAGCAGCGCGAACCCCGCCTCGTCTGTCTCAATGCGCGCGATCGCGCCGTGGTGACGCACGCGCACCTGCCGCAGTCCGAGGTCGAGCAGGAACTGCTCCGCGCGGTCGACCTGCGTGAGTTTCTCCTCCGACAGCGTCTCGCCGTACGGGAAGCGCGACGCGAGACACGCGAAACTCGGTTTGTCCCATGTCGGCAGTCCGCGCTCGTGCGACAGCTCGCGAATCTCGGCTTTTGACAGCCCCGAGTGGCGCAGCGGCGACAGCACGCCCTGTTCGCGCACGGCGATCAGACCGGGGCGGTAATCGCCCTCGTCGTCGGTGTTCGAGCCCTCGGCGATGTGTCCGATATTGTTCTCGCGCGCGAGTTCCCAAATCTTCTCGAACAGCTCGGTTTTGCAGAGATAGCAACGGTTTTCGGGGTTCTCGCGGAACCCGTCGATGTCGAGTTCCTCGCTCTCCACCGTGAAGTGACGGATACCGTAATCGTCGCAAAACTGCTGTGCGGCAGTCAGTTCGCGCTTCGGGAACGAACACGATCGCGCCGTGACCGCGCTCACGCGGTCGCCCAGCACGTCGCGCGCCGTCATGAGCAGCAGCGTCGAGTCCACGCCGCCCGAGAACGCGACGAGCAGGTTCGGCAGCGCGGCGAGCGATTCGCGCAGTGTGTTGTATTTTTCGGCGGTGGTCGATTGTGTGGTGGGCATGGCGTAACCTCGCAATTTCGTATTGTTACCGCTTGACAAACGGGCGCGGGGGTGGTATAATGCGGTCATAAGGGTGCTACCGACAAACGGTCAGCTCTCCGAGTGATTAGTTACAAAAAGTAACCGCGATCGTGGAAGAGGGCGGTTACTTTTTGTTGTCGTCTCGAAAGAATTTCGCGACAGCGATAAGTATCATGACAAACGCGAAAAGCAGTTCCCATGTCACCATATCGTCACCCCCTTTCTGTATCAAGGGGGCTTCAACAAGTATTTCGCCCCCTCTCGGGGATAAACCGTCTGTCGTTGCGGCAGCACCGCAGATATTTTAACATAAATGGACAGGGATTGCAACACGAAATTGCAATCCCTGTCCTGTTTCGCCGCTCCTACACCTCGCCGCGCAGTTTCGCCATCGCCGCGACGAATCGCGGGTCGTTGCGTATCGGGTCGAACACCTCGTTGCCGTCGAACATGCGGAGGTGCATCTCCCGAATCGTCTCACTCTCGGTGCGCACGACGTGACCGTCCTCGTCGATTGTGGTGCCGCTACCGATTTGCGTGTCGAGGCGAGGAAACTTCGCCATGTCCTCAATCGCCTTTACGGCGTAGTCGAGCGCGGCGGCATGGTCTGTTTTCATGTACTCCTGCGCGAGGTTGAAGTACGAACCGCTGTGGCGGTCGGCGTCCTGCGGCTCATCCCACATCATAATCTCGGAGATTACCATTGACGTTTTCAGCATTTCCAAGTACTCGCCGCCGCGATCAACGCCGAACATGCTTTTAAACGTGACCAAGTTGCGTAGCGCGATACCCGCATGGCTCGCGTACTGGCGCATCGGCTGGCGGATTTCGTTGAGGAAGCCCTCGACGACCTCGGGGTCGTACTCTATCGGCTCGCGCTCTCTCGGTGTGAGGAACTTTTTCATCACGAGCGCGCGCTTCGCGTCCTCGTCGAGGTCTTTTAACTCGTCGGGGTCGATACCGAGACCGTTTAACACGCTACCGCCGCTCTGATACCGCGATGCTTCAAGTTGCGCGATATTCATGCGCAGGTTCTCGCGGCACTGCAAAAATTCGGGCAGTCTGTCCGCATAGGCATACGCCTTTTCCGCGTCGCCGCAGTTGTTGTAGATGGTCGACAGTTGGCTGTACACGCGGTTGCGAATCCCGTCGTCGGTGCATTTTTCGAGGATATGCTCGAAGATTGTTATCGCGGGTTGCTTGCGCGCGAGGTAATCCTCGGGGGTGAAGCTGAACTGCCCGACCTGATCCTGCGCGAGCTGCGTCGCGTAACGCAGTTGCACCTCGTAGTTGTGCGGCATATCGCGCGCCAGTTCGCGCCACATCTCTGTGATCTCATCGAATTTTTGGTCGAGCGACAGCGTCATGTGCCGCGCTTCCGCGTCCGCTACGCGCTTTGCGTCGCGAATCTCCGCCATGCCGAGCAGGTCGTCGACCGTCACCTCGAAATAGTTCGCGAGCGCGGGCAGGAACGTGATGTCGGGGAAATTCTCGCCACGCTCCCACTTGGACACCGTTTGCGGCGACACGCCGATGATCTCCGCAAGCTCCTCCTGCGTCAAGTCGCTCGCGCGGCGCAGTTTTTTCAGATTCTCTGAAATTGTAATGCTCATACGGCACCTCCCTGTGTTGATACCGCAATGATATCACACAGCGCGGCATTGCGCAATAACGCCGTAAGCGATAAAAATTCGCCGTGAGGGCGAAAGTCAATTAACAATTAACAATGAACAATTAACAGTTAACGGGGGTTTGGACGTTGGACGGGGGACAAACCCCCGCCGCTTGCGAGCGGCACCCCCTTTCCGAAAGGGGGCGGGGTTGGACGGGGGTTACGTGACCTCCCACCGCCGCCTTTCGGCGGCACCTCCCTCTATGAGGGAGGCTTGGACGATGCGTTCCAAAAAGCCTCCCTCTTGGAGGGAGGTGCCGACCGCAGTCGGCGGAGGGAGAGCCCCCGTCCATCGTCCCTCGTCCTTGCCCCCTTTCGGAAAGGGGGTGCCGTCCGCAGACGGCGGGGGTTTGTTCCCTCGTCCAATCCCTCGTCCTCGCGCTCTCACGTCCAACCCCCGTCAACTGTTAATTGTTCATTGTTAATTGTCAATCTCCACCACTCGCCCGCCGCTGCGTTTGATCCCCTCGTCGTGCGTCACGACGATCACGGTCTTGCCGCTGTCGTTCAGTTCGCGCAGAATCGCCATCACCGCGTCGGCGTTTGCTCGGTCGAGGGAACCCGTCGGCTCGTCGGCGAGGATCAGCCTGCACTTTTTTATCATCAGGCGGGCGAGCGCGGCGCGCTGCTGTTCGCCGCCTGAGAGCGTGTACACCTTGGAATCGCGCTTGTCGGACAGACCGACGCGGGCGAGCGCGTCGTCGACAGACACGCCAGAGCGGTTGGTTTTGCGCACGATGTTCAAGTTTTCCGCTACCGTCTTGTCCTCGATGAGCGCGAAGTTCTGGAACAGGAATCCCGCCGTCTCCGAGAAGTAGCGGAGTTGGTTGCGGCGCACGCTCACGTCGGTGCCGTCCACAAAAATCTTGCCCGACGCGACGGGTTCGAGCGCGCCGACCATGTTCAGCAGCGTCGTCTTGCCGCTGCCCGACACGCCCGAGAATATCACGAACTCGCCGTCCGCGATATCGAGGTCGAAGTCCTCGAACAGCACGCGTTCGCCGAACTTTTTCGTGAGATGTTCAATCTTAATCATACCGCTTCACCTTTCAAAATGCGCTGGATATTGCGTCTCTCGACGCGCCGTATGCTCGCGGCGATGAACGCCTGCTCGATCGCGAGCAGTATTACGCCGCCGATTGCCACGTTCACGAGCGCGGCGGATTTCAGGAGACGGCACACGATGAGCGAACCGACGAGGCTCACTATGCCGAGAATCGCCGTCGTGAGGATAATCTTGCGGTGCCGCGCGAACAGCGTGTGACCGTACACCTTTTTCAGCGCGAGTTCCGCCGCGTAGACGCGGTACTCGAATTTGAGAATCGTGCGTATGACGACCGATTCGAGCGCGAGAATCAGCGCGAGCATGACGACGGCGACGATAAGCGTCTTTTTCTCGACCTGCCATTGGTAATCGTAGTTGTCGAGCGCGCCCGTGCGGTGGCTCATGGTGCCGCCGACGCTCATCTCCGCGAGAAACGCGCGGAACTCAGTCTCCGTGACGCGGTACATCGTCGACTGTTGGATATAGTCGTTGTACCCCTGCTTATCCGTGTTGTTGAAGATGATAATCGGCGACGGGACGCGCCCGCCGCGCACCGTCTCGTCACGCGTCATCGCGACAATGTTCGCGCGCCTGTACGGGACGACCGCGACATCGAAATCGTCCTGTGCGTACGTTTCGCCGTTTGGATATGCCGATAGTTCCGAGTAACCCCACCACACCTCGCGCATCTCGTCCGCAACGTCGGCGCGTTCGGCGTACTTCTCGGGGACTATGAAGTAGACCTTATTTTCGAGCGTCGCGCCGCGCAGTTCGGGTATCTCCGATTGCAGATACTCCGCCGCGCCGCTGTCGGCGTACACGTACTCGATACCGCCGAGAATCCAGTTGCCGAGGTAGACGAGCGCGAGCGTGTCGCCCGCGAGTGACGCGCGGCGGTGAAACTCCCGCACAACGCTGTCGTCAATATCGCCTGTCTCGTGGTCAAACATCGAGCTGTCCCAGATGTTCACGTAGGCGTAGTCCGCGCGCTCCTCGAAAAATCCGCGCAGACCGCGAAAACTCAGCGCGCCCGATATCATGCCGATGTTGCCCGCGAGTATCGCGACGGCGAGAATCACGGTCACGACCTTGAACGCGTATGCTGAGCGCAGCGTGCCTTTCGCGCCCGCGCGCGTCGCGATATCGCGCTTGTAATCCACGGCGTACAGCCGCAGATGCGACGCAGAATTGAGCAACAGGAACGCACCGAGCGCGATCATCGCCGCGTCAACTGCGTAAAACGTGTTCGTCAGCGGCGACAGCGCGAACATCAAAACCGTCGGCATGGCGACGAACACCGCCGCGTCCGTTATTAAATTCCGCGCAATGATATCGCGCAAACTCTCGCCGTAAATCAGGCGCACGGCGACCTCTTTTTTCAGCAGATCAATCTCAAACTGCGTCAGCAGCAGCAGGAGAATCAGCACGATTATCCACACGGCGGCGACGTAGATTTTCTCCGTGTCGCGCCCGTTCAGGAACATGCGCGGCGTGTTTGCGCCGTAATCCGCCGCCGTGTCGCCGCAAAACGCGCGAATCTGCGCCGACGTGCCGACGACGTATACCGTGTCGCCCTCTGTGAGCGTCGAGAGTTCGGGCGCGTCGCCGAACGGTAGGATTTTGACCTCTGTCGAGCCGATAACCAGCCCCGCGAACGTACCCTCGCGAATCTGTGCGCGGTGCGTGAGCGACGATGCCGCGATGTCCGTCGCATAGATGTTCAGCCGCTCCGCGAACATGTTGACGGATTTTCGGTCAACGCAGAAAACGCCGACACCATTCTCCTCGGCGGCGACGGCGATGTCCGCAAGCATACTCTCGCGCGTGTCGTCGGGTGCTGCGTACAACTGAACACCCGTGTAACCCGTCTGGCTGAAGCTCGAGAGGTGCCACGTGTAAATCTCGCCCGCGACGATGAGCGTAACGAGAATAAGCACGGCACCCGTGATGAATTTCGCCTTTTTCATGGATTATCAATGTCTGTCGGCAGGTCTACGCCCCACCGCTCGTGCGCCTCGTCGAACAAAGCCTGAATGTCGGCTCGGTGCGCGTCCGCGACGGACTGCATGTCGGCGGGGTCTGTGCGCCACCCGCTGTCAAGGCGGAAATCCTCGCCGTCGAGGTCAAACCAGTAGTCGTACAGCGCGCCCGTGCGCAGATTCGGGTGCAGGCACAGCGAATAGTTCGTGTCTGTCGTCGTGAGACGCACGAACGCGACAAAGTTTGCGTCCTTGTGCGCAAAATTCGTGAAATCGGGGTTGATCGTGTAGACGTAGTAGCTGCCGTGGTCGCCGCCCGCCTTGTACGCGTGCATCTTCGGGAACACAATCGCCGACCACACCCCGAGATACAGCGCGATAACGCCGACGAGCACAAGTGCGACAATCGCGGGAACGCTCAGGCGTTTGCGTTTTTTGGGTTCTGACATGGGCGGCTCCTTTGTGTGCATGATTTTGTATATTGTAGCACATTTATCAACGGAGCAGTATTAAATTTGGATTATAATACGGTGAAAGACGGGAGGGGACGGGGGCAATTAACAGTTAACAATTAACAGTTAACAGTTAAGGACGAGGGTTACGGCTATGCCGCGACCCTCGTCCTCGTTTTGTGTTGCGGCGCACTTTTCGGGAACGGGGGGCAAACCCCCGCCGACTGCGGTCGGCACCCCCTTTCCGAAAGGGGGCGGGGACGAGGGACGTTTGGACGGAGGGCTCCCTCCGCCGTCTGCGGACGGCACCTCCCGCTGAGAGGGAGGCATTTTTGGCACGCGCCGTCCAAGCCTCCCTCACAGAGGCAGGTGCCGCCGACCGGCGGCGGTGGGAGGTCACGTAACCCACGTCCAACCCCGCCCCCTATCGCAAAGGGGGTGCCGTCCGCAGACGGCGGGGGTTTGTTCCCCCGCGTCCCACCGTCCAACCCCCGTCAACTGTTAATTGTTCATTGTTAATTGTCAATTGCCCAGCCCCTGCCAGCATCTTATCAGTTCCTCGGCGTCTGTCAGACTGTCGTTGTTCAATCTTAGGGCGATTGCGGCTACACTGCCTGCTTCTACTTTTATGCGACCTTTGAACTGCGGTTGGGCATAGAGGGACGTTATCGCGGCGGCGTCGAACGATTCGAGCTTTAGGCGCAGGAGTTTGCCCTTTTGCGTGATGTCTGTGATGCCGAGTTCCGCCGCGTCGGCGCGCAGACGGGCTATGCGGATCAGCGCGAGAGCCTCGTCGGGCGGGTCGCCGTAGCGGTCGATGAGTTCGGCGATCATCTCGTCCGCGTCCTCCTCGGTTTTCACGCGCGCGATACGGCGGTACAGGTCGAGACGCTGGTCGCCCGACGGCACGTATTTTGCGGGGAGCTGAGCCGTGACGGCGAGGTCGGCACTCGTTACCGTGCGCGGTTTCGGGGTCTCGCCGCGCTCCTCAAGAACGGCTTCTTCGAGCAGGCGCAGGTACATGTCGTACCCGACTTTCATCATGTGACCTGACTGCTCCGCGCCGAGCAGATTACCCGCGCCGCGTATCTCAAGGTCGCGCATGGCTATGCGGAAACCGGAGTTGAACTCCGCGAACTCGCGTATCGCGCCGAGACGCTTTTCCGCGACCTCGCTCAGCACCTTGCCGCGCTTGAACGTGAGGTACGCGAACGCGCGGCGGGGACTGCGACCGACACGACCGCGTATCTGGTGCAACTGCGCGAGACCCATGTGATCCGCGTCCTCTATTATCAGCGTGTTGACGTTAGGAATGTCGATGCCCGTCTCGATGATCGTCGTGCATACTAAAATCTGCACGCTGCCGTCGGACACGCGCTCCATCACGTCGGACAGGCTCTCCTCGTCCATGCGCCCGTGTGCGACGGCGACGGTTACGGTTGGGGCGATGTGGACATCGCCCCCTACGGAGGGGTTTAACGTGTCGGATATGCGCGCGGCGACGCGCTCTATCGTCTCGATGCGGTTGTGGAGGTAGTAGACCTGACCGCCGCGCGCGAGTTCGCGGCTCATTGCGTCGAGCAGAACGCCCCAATCGTGCTCCATGACGTAGGTTTGGACGGGGACGCGACCTGTCGGCGGTTCCTCGATTGTTGACATGTCGCGTATGCCCGACAACGCCATATTCAGCGTGCGCGGTATCGGCGTTGCGGACAGGGTGAGCACGTCGACGCGCTTCGCGATCTCTTTCAGCCGCTCCTTGTGCGCCACGCCGAAACGCTGTTCCTCATCGACGACGAGCAGACCGAGTTTGTGGAATTTTATATCTTTCGACAGCAGGCGATGTGTGCCGATGACGAGGTCGCACGTGCCTGATTCGATGTTTTGCAACGCGCGGCGCGTCTCGGCGGGCGTGCGGAAGCGGGACAGCGTCTCGATGTTGACGGGGTAGCCCGCGAAACGCTTCATCGCCGTCGTGTAGTGCTGACTGCACAGGACGGTCGTCGGCACGAGGATTGCCGCCTGATACCCGTCGAGTACGCACTTCATCACGGCGCGCAGAGCGACCTCGGTCTTGCCGAAACCCACGTCGCCGCAGAGTATTCTGTCCATCGGCACGGGTCTTTCCATGTCGCGCTTAATCTCGTCGGTGCTGCGCAGTTGGTCGTCCGTCTCCTCGTAGCCGAACGCGTCCTCGAACTCGCGCTGCCATATCGGGTCGTCGGCGAACGCGTGTCCGCGCGCGCGCTGACGTTCGGCGTAGAGTTTCGTGAGTTCCGCCGCCATATCGCGGGCGGACGCTCGGGCGCGGGACTTCGTCTTTGTCCAGTCCACGCCGCCGAGTTTTGACAGGCGAATCTCCGCGTTCTCGCCGCCGCCGATGTATTTTGACACGACGTCGAGCTGTGTCGCGGGGATATAGACGCTGTCGCCGTCGCGGAACGCGATCTTGATGTAGTCGCGCGGCGCGCCGTCGACGGTCATCGTGTGCAACCCCGCGTACCGCCCGATCCCGTGCGTGTCGTGGACGACGAGATCGCCCTGTTTGAGGTCGGTGTAGCTCATGAGTTTTTGGCGGTTTGACGGTTTTGCGGACTTGCGGCGGCGCGGCGCGGCGCGCTCGACGATCTGCCCCTCGGTCAGCACCGCGAGTTTGATGTTCGGGTACTCCACGCCCGCGGACAGCGCGCCGAGTGTGATCGCGCACAGACCCGATTCGGGCAGTGTTTCGAGCGATTCGGTGTATGTCGCCGCGACATCGCGGTCGCGCAAAAACTCCGCGAGTGCGCCACCGCGTGCCGCGCTCGACACCGCGACGACAGCGCGGTACCCCTGCGACGCGTAGTGCGCCAAATCGGCGGCGGCGGTGTCGAGACTGCCGCCGTAGCTCGGGAGCTGCTTTGTGAGCGTCGAGAGCAGAGTGCGCGGCGTGAGCGGGTAGTTTGAGACGGTGAAACTGTCCGCCATGACGACGGGAAAATCGGCGAGTGCGGAGAAAAAATCCTCGACACCGAGCGAGAAGCGGTTCAGCGACTGTTCAATCGCGCCCGATTCGAGCAGCGGCACGATGTCCTCGGCGATGCGCGTCTCGTACCGCTCGGCGGATTCGCGCACACGGTTAGGCTCGGAGATGAGGACGACCATGCCGCGCGGCAGGAAGTCAAGCGCGGTTGCGAATCCGTCGAGCAGTTCCATGTAGCGGTCGGCGGAGGGCAGTCCGCGCCCGTCGTTCAGCCGCTGAATGTCGGATTGCAGCCGTGTGCGGAGCGTGGTTGCGCGGGTGCCGCGCGTTGAGGTGGCGGAGATGAGCGATTCGAGCGCGGCGATGAGTTTCGGGGTGTTCTGCGGGGTGATGAGCGCGTCGCGCGCGGGGAGGATCAGTGCGCGGTCGCAGTTTTCGGTGCGGCGTTGGGTGTTCACGTCGAAGTACGTGAGCGAGTCCACGTCGTCGCCCCAAAATTCGCAGCGTATGGCGTTTTCGTGCGCGGGCGAGTAGAAATCGAGGATACCGCCGCGACGCGCGAACTGTCCGCGACCCTCGACCTGCTCGGCGCGTGAGTATCCGCATTGTGATAACGCGTCGCACAGCGCGTCGATGTTGTAGCTGTCGCGCGGTACGATCTCGATTACATTTCGGATAAACGTTTCACGTGAAACACTCCGCTGCATGAGCGCGGGTGCCGTCGTGACGACGATGTCCGCACCGTCCGTTATCTCGTACAACGTCCGTAACCGCAACTGTTCCCAGTCGCGTGACGCACCCTCCACATCGTGGAAAATGTAGTCGCGCGCGGGCAGTATGGTCACGGTCTCGCCCGTGAGCGAGGTCAAGTCGGACGCTGCCCGACGCGCTTCGAGTTCGTCAGACGTTATATATAATGTTGTATTGCCCTCCGCGCGTATCGACGCGAGCAGTTGCGCGCGCGCCACGGCACTAAGCCCCGAAATCACGGCGGGACACCCACCTGATTTCGGGGAATTGACGACGCGGCGCAGAACCGCGTCGGACAGTATTGCGGACGTTAACGCTTTCATCGTCTATTCGCCGCGTTTAGACCGCGAGATCGCGATTACGTTGACCGTGAGCGCGGCGGCGGCGAGGACTATCCCGACGACGGTCATCCAGCGGAAACCGCCGACGATAAGGAACACGATCTGCGCCGCGATCAGCAGCGCGAGGATTACGATGAGGATGTAGGCGGTGCGATTGCTCGGTTTATTCGGCATGTGTGCCGTCCTCCTTTTGCGCGGATTTCCACTCGCGCAGTGCTTTGGCGGCGGTGACGCGCTTGTTGATGAGCGATATGATGACCGACAGCACGACGAACGCGCCAACAACGATCATGGCGATCAGCAGTCCTTTGCCCAGATTGCCCATGAACAGTTTGTCGACCGTCGTGAGGTTGCCGTCGATTGTGGCGGGCGGCACAGGCGGATTGAACTTGCGCGCGATTGAAAACGGCAGTAACACCGCCGCGAGAAGGACGACGGTCCGAAAGCCCGAGAGCGAGCCGTCGGCGTCGCCGCGTAATGCGGGATCGTTCAATTTCGTCGCGGCAATCTCCTCCGCGAGCTTGCGCAACGCCTTTATGCTCATGAGGTTGAGCGCGCTGTTGACGATGAACAGCAGCAATGTGCAGGTGAGTGCGACGACCGCCATCGTTGTGTCGCCGCCGCGCAGTATCGCCGCCGCGACCGCGAGATAGCACGCGAGCAGCAGACACCACATGAGCGTCAAACCGTGCCGAGGTGCGTAGAGCTTCGGCAGACGCGGGTCGGACGAGAAGAAGAAGTCCAGCCGACCGCAGAATATGCACGCGAACCACACGCCGCACCATGGGGACAGTCCGCGCGAGGTCAGATGCAGCGCGAGTACGTAGACTGCGAGTAAGAAAACGGCGTTAATGAGGTTGAACGTGAGAACCTGCGCCGACCTGCGTGTGCGCATAACCGACCTCCTTAGTTCACATATAAATTTGCGGTTTTGACGCGTTTATCGCTTCACAGCGGTTGTGTCTCGATTTTTTTGTACCGTCGCGGATACTGCGGCGGTGTCGCCGCGATTTTGCGCACTACTACAATGCGGCGCGGCGTGCCGTCGGGCAACGTGTAGTCTACGATTTCAGCGGGTGCGCCGCCGAGTGTGGCGATTGCGTTCGACGATGCGGCGATCTCCGCGTCCGACCCGCGCGATTTCATCGCGAGGAACGTACCGCCGATTTTCACGAGCGGCAGGCACAGTTCCGCCAGTTCGCGCAGGTTCGCGACGGCTCGGGAGACTGCGATATCGAACGATTCGCGCGCCGCCGCGGCGTATTCCTCCGCGCGACCGTGGGTTGCCGTGGCGTTCGTGATTCCGAGCTGTTTTATTGTGTCACGCAGGAAGTCGACGCGTTTTTCGCGCGCGTCGAGCATCGTGACGGCGTAGTCGGGGCGCGCAATCGCGATAGGCAGCCCGGGAAAACCCGCGCCTGAACCGATGTCGACAATTGACAGTTGACAGTTGACAGTTGACAATTGGGGACGAGGGTTACGGTCGATGTGGGGTAGTATTGCGAGGGAGTCGAGGAAGTGCAGACTTGCCACTTCGGGTTCGGCGGTGATTGTCGTCAGGTTCTGGTGCTCGTTCTCGAACACGAGCGCGTCGTAATACACGCGGAACGCCGCGATATCAACACCGTCGAGACCGAGCGCGCGCAAACCGTCCGTCATCGCGGATTCCACGGTCAAATATCCGTCCGACATTGCGGCACCTCCGTTTTTTGGGGCGTGTAAACCCGCCCTTGCTCATGTTTTGCGTAAAGGGCGGGTTTACCCCGCCCCTACGGGCGTTATTTTGTTATCAGTTCCAGTCCGCCGAGATACGGACGCAGTACCTCGGGGATCACGACGCTGCCGTCCGCGCGTTGATTTTGCTCGACGAGCGCGGGGAGTATGCGCGACGTGGCGAGACCCGAGCCGTTCAGCGTGTGCGCGTACTCGACTTTGCCCGTCGACTCGCGGCGGAAACGGATCATGCCGCGCCGCGCCTGATATTCCCGCGCGTTTGAGACGCTGGACACCTCTTTGTAGCCGTTCATCGACGGGATTTGTATCTCGATGTCGTACGTGCGCGCCATCGCGGAGCTGACGTCGCCCGCCGCGAGCTTCACCGTGCGGAAGTGGAACCCGAGACCCGAGACGAGCCTTTCCGCCTTGCCGACGAGTTCCTCGAACATCGCGTCGGACTGCTCGGGCGTGGTGATCTGCACCATCTCGACCTTGTTGAACTGGTGTCCGCGCACCATGCCGCGCTCGTCCGCGCGGTACGATCCCGCCTCGCGTCGGAAGCACGGGGTATACGAAATGTATTTGCGCGGCAACTCGGCTTCCGGCAAAATCTCGTTGCGGTGCAGGGACACGAGCGCGGCTTCTGCGGTCGGGAGCATATAGTGTACGCGGTCGTCCGTCGGGTTCGCGATCTTGTACACCTCGTCGGCGAATTTCGGGAACTGCCCCGCCGTGTAACCGCACTCGTATTCGAGCATGTGCGGCACGAGAATGAGTTCGTACCCGTCGCCGAGGTGCGTGTCGATGAAATAGTTGAGCAACGCCCACTCGAGCCGCGCGCCCAAGCCGCGATAGACCCAGAACCCCGAGCCCGCGAGTTTTGTGCCGCGCTCGTAGTCGATGAGCCCGAGGTCGGTGCATAGATCGACGTGGTGTTTCGGCGGGAAGTCGAACGTGTGCGGCTCTCCGAAGTAGCGGATCGGCTCGTTATTCTCCTTGCCGCCCGCCGTGATATCGTCGTCGGGCAGGTTCGGCAGACCCGCCATGAGGTCGTTGAACTCGTCCTCGACGGCGCGCAGTTCCGTCTCGGCGACGCGAATCTCGTCCTTGAGCGCGTTCATCTGCGCGAAAACCGCCGTCGTGTCCTCCCCCGCCTTTTTCATCGCGGGTATCTGCTTCGAGACGCGGTTCTGCTCCGCCTTGTCGTTCTCCGATGTCGCGATCAGCTCGCGGCGCGCCACGTCGAGTACGAGTATGCGGTCGATGTCGGCGCGGCAGTCCGCCTCCTTGCGTTGCAGGAGTTCGACGACGCGGTCGGGGTCTGAGCGGATAAGGGCGATGTCTAACATTTTTATACCTCTGTCAATTTTATATATTATAATGTATGGCGGAAACGGGGATTGCGGAAAAGGGGACAAACACCGCCGACTGCGGTCGTCACACCCTTTTGCGAAAGGGGGCTTTGGGACGATGGACGTTTGGACGAGGGACGGGCGATTACTAATCGCCCCTACGACCTGTTTTTCAACGCCACCGCAACAGTCCAGCTCTGCCCCTTTTTGCAAAGGCATGCCGTCCGCAGACGGCGGTGTTTGTCCCCGTCTCTAATTGTCAACTGCCGTCTTATCCCTCCGTGGGGTCGTCGATAACTGACAACGCGTCAATGACAGCGTTTAGACGCGCTATTTCCGCGTTTAGGTCGTCGATTTGCGTGTTGAGCGCGGCGACGGCGGCGGCGTTATCGGTGTTGAGCGCGGCGATTTGGGTGTCGAGTTCGGCGATGCGGTCGTTCAGCTCTTTGACGGAGTTGCGCAGCACCTCGTTGTCCTGTTGCAGATTCGCTATGCGCTCTGCCGCCAACGCGTTCTCGTGCAACAGACCCTGCTCGGAGCGCGCGTCCATGATGTAGCCGATGAGAACGACGATGACGACGACGGCGGCGAAAATGCCCGCGTATATGAGCGTCAGCCGCGACTGGCGGCGTTTTTCCTGCGCTGACATACTAAGCGTCCTCCCCGATTGCGGCGAGACCGTTGAACAGACGCTCAAAATCGTCGTCGCCGTAGTATTCTATCTCAATGCGCCCGCCGTTGCCGCGCTTGCTGTTCACTATTCGCACTTTTCGCCCGAGGGCGAGCGTGAGTTTTTCCTCGTGTTCCGCCATGTAGTTGATCGGCGGCAGGTAATCGCGTATCGCGTCGTCGTGGTTGGTACCGGGCGGGTTGCCGTGCGACAGACGGCGCGCGTAGCTCTCCGCGTCGCGCGTGCTCATGCCGAGTTCGACGATTTCGCGTGCGGCGCGCTGCTGTGTGTCGTCGTCGCGTATCGCGAGAAGTGCGCGGGCGGAACCCGCCGCGAGTTTTCCCTCGCGTACGAGCGACATCGTCGAATCAGGCAAGTTCAGCAGCCGCAACGCGTTTGCGATTGTGGCGCGTGATTTGCCCATCGCGGCGGCGATCTCCTCTTGCGTCAGCCCGTAGTCGTCGGCGAGTACGCGGTAGCCCACCGCCTCCTCTATCGGGTTGAGGTTCTCGCGTTGGAGATTCTCGACGAGCGACAGTTCCGTCGCTATGCGGTCGTCGACGTCGAGTATGCGGGCGGGGACGACGTCGAGTTCCGCCATGCGCGCCGCGCGCCAACGCCGCTCACCCGCGATGATCTGGTATACGCCGTTGACGCGGCGAACGGTCAGCGGCTGCACGACACCGTGTTCGCGGATCGACGCCGCGAGTTCTTCGAGCGGTTCGCGCTCGAACGTGACGCGTGGTTGGTCGCGGCGCGGTTCTATGTTTGATACCGAAATGTATTCAAAATCTGTCGCGTTATCGCTCTGCAAGGCGGCGTCTCCGAACAGCGCGGCAAGTCCGCCGCCGCCGAGCCCTCTGTTTTTTGGTGGCATTATGATATTCGTTCCTTTGAGTTGTAAGATATTCGACCGAAGTGATGTTCATTCGTGCAAGCCGCTGTTGCGGTCATTTGTTTCGTTTCAGAAATTCGCGCGCGAGTTCGAGATACGCGACCGCGCCGCGCGACGACGGATCGTACGAGGTCACGGGTTGCCCGTAACTCGGTGCCTCGGCGACGCGGACACTGCGCGGGATCGACACGCCGTAGACGCGTTTGCCGAAGTGTTTTTTGATCTCCGCCGCGACCTGCGCCGAGAAGTTCGTGCGCGGGTCGTACAGCGTCAGCAGAACACCCTCGATTTCGAGCGACGGGTTCAGTCCGCGCTTGATCATGCGAATCGTCGTCACGAGGTCGGATATGCCCTCGAGCGCGAAATATTCGCACTGTACGGGGATCAGCACCGAGTCGGCGGCGCACAGCGAGTTCAGCGTCAGCATTTCGAGCGACGGCGGACAGTCGACGATGATGAAGTCGTATGCGGTGAGCAGCGGTGTGAGCGCGTTTTTCAGCACAAACTCGCGTTTTTCCACGCCCACGAGCTGCACGCTCGCGCCCGACAGCTCCGCGTTCGACGGCAGCACGTCGCCGAACGGCGTGTGCCGCACCGCGTCCGCCGCCGAGGTTCCGCGTATCAGCACATCGTACATCGACGGCAGCGGTGCGAGTTTGTCCGCACCCATGCCCGACGTGGCGTTACCCTGCGGGTCCATATCGACGAGCAAGGCGCGCTGACCCCGTTGCGTCAGTGCGGCAACGAGGTTTATCGCGGTCGTGGTCTTACCCACGCCGCCTTTTTGGTTTGCGACCGATACAATTTTGGACATTGATCTACCTTTGAGATGAGAGTGTTTGCCATTGTATCACAGTTTACGCAGATGTTCAAGAGTAAATGTGAGATATTGCGCAAAAATGTTTCACGTGAAACATTTTTGGTGGTTTGTCTGCACATAAATGCTACAATTGTGTTACAATGCGCAACTGGCTATTGCGCCCTTGGAAAATCTGTGGTACAATGGCATATCTGACTATAAGGAGAAGTATAATTATGACCGTTGCCGAAGCTATTGCCACGCGGCGCAGTGTCCGCAAGTACGATTCGCGCCCCGTCGATGAGACGCTGTTGCGCGAAGTGCTTGAAGCGGCGCGCATATCGCCGTCGGCGGCGAATGGGCAGAATTGGCGTTTTATCCTCGTGCGTGACCCCGCAATCCTCGCAAAACTCGCCGTCGCGGCGGATAATCAGCCGTCGATGATCGAGGCACCCGCCGCCATCGTCGCACTCGCCACCGCGAGCCGCGATATGTCGTGCGGTCAGCCGACGAGCACCGTCGACTGCTCGATCGCGATGTCGTACCTGATCCTGCGCGCGCACGAACTCGGTCTCGGCACGTGCTGGCTCGGGCGGTTCTTCGCGGATAAGGTGCGCGACGCGCTCGCGATACCCGACGACGCGGTGATCGTCGCGATGACCCCGATCGGCTATCCCGCCGAGACACCTGACGCGAGACCGCGCAAGGCGTTTGACGAGGTCGTGTCGTTCGACAAGTACTGAAACACAGCCGCGTTATTGCGCATCAACGTAATAACGCCCGACGGTAAAATCCTTGATTTGAGCAACGAAAAAACACAATCTCCAAACGCAGGAACCGCCCGAAGCGAAAACCTCGGTATGCCCAATACAAAAGAAATTGTGTTTGATGACATTATACGCCCCAAGAGAAAAGTTGTTAAGGGGGAAAGTTCGGAAAATTCCCATAACCGATTCAAAATATAAGGAGACCACATCATGTCAATCCGAGTTGTCGCATCAAACTTCGTCCGCGAGGAAAACGTCGCGGAGTACCTCAAACTCGCCGCCGAGATCGTCGAAAAGACGAACGCGCTCGACGCGGGCTGTATCATCTATTCGCTGAACCGCTCCAAACAGAATCCGCTCGAATTTGCGATGATCGAGGAGTGGGAGACCGACGACGCTCTCGCAAAACACATGCAGGCGGCGCATTTTACCGACATTATCCCGAAACTGAACGCGCTGTGCGACCCCGGCAAGGGCGGCATCGCGATATACGAAAAGGTATATTAAACCCCATGCGTCAATCCGCAGAGGATTATATCGAGACGATTCTCGTGTTGTCGCAGTCGGGGCAGCCTGTTCACGCCGTTGATATCGCGCGTGAGCTGGATTTTACGCGCGCGTCCGTGTCCGTCGCGATGAAAAACCTGCTCGAACAGGGGCTTATCGCCTACGAGGAGGACTTCGCGATAACGCTCACCGACGCGGGGCGCGCCATCGCCGAGAAAGTCTACGACCGCCACACGGTGCTGACGAGTTGGCTCGTCTCCATCGGCGTACCTGCGCACATCGCCGACGCGGACGCGTGCGTGATCGAACACGTCATCTCTGAGGAGACGTTCGACGCCATAAAACGCCTTGAAAAGTGAGCTTTTTCAATGCCACGGTCATATCATAGCCGACGGCATTGACTACCGCGCGGCGATTGCACGGCACGAGCGCGAACCCGATATCGGTTACATACGCCGCACATTAGCAGAGTTGCGTGACAGTCGCGTCGTCTACTACCGCGACGGCGGCGACAAGTACGGTGTCTCCGCACTCGCGAAAACCCTCGCTCCCGAGTACGGCATCGACTACCGCACGCCCGTCTGCATCGTCCACCGCGCGGGATATTACGGATCGGCATACGGTCGCGCGTACCGCGATATCGCGGAGTACCGCGAGCTGTTGCGCGAGAACGCGCTGTGCGGTGCCGACTTCGTGAAGATTGCGACCACGGGGATGCTCGATTTCGACGGCGACGGTCGCGTTCTCGGCGATACGCTGCCCGAAGCCGAGGTGCGCGAGCTTGTACATATCGCGCACGGCGAGGGTTTCGCGGTCATGGCGCACATTAACGGCGCGGTCGCGGTGAAATCCGCAGTTGATTGCGGCGTTGACAGCGTCGAACACGGGTTTTGGATCGGCCGCGACACGGTGCGCTGTCTGCGCGACGCGAACACGGTCTGGGTGCCGACGTGCGTCACCGTCGCGAATAATGTTGGAAACGGTCGATACCCCGCACCGACCATGCGCGCGATACTCGACGCGCACGACGCGAATCTGCGCTATGCCCGCGATATCGGCGCACTCGTCGCCTGCGGATCCGACGCGGGTGCGTTCAACGTCACGCAGCGCGACTCCGCGCGCGAGGAATACGAGTATTTGCAGGCGTTGGGGATAGATACGCGCGACGCTGACGAGACAGTGCGCAAAAGATTTGTGAGGAACGCCACATGACAATCGACACCTCAAAACTCCACATATCCACCGTCGCGGACGACGCGGAAGTTACCGCCCGCGCGTTCGGGCTCGGTCTTGAAATCGCCGAGTTCTGCACCGCGATGAACATGGACGCGCCGAATTTCGCGCAGTGGGACGCAAAAGTGCGCGCGGAGACCGACGGCATTACGCAACTGACGTTTCACGCGCCGTTCAACGAGCTCTGCCCCGCCGCGATCGAGCCGCGCGTGCTCGATGTCGCCCGCGCGCGGTACCGCGAAGCCGCGGCACTCGCCGCGTCGTACGGTGCGCGCCGCATCGTCGTACACTCGGGCTACGTGCCGCACGTGTACTTCAAGGGCTATTTTGCGGAGCGCAGCGTGGAATTTTGGACAGAACTGTTGCGCGACACGCCCGACGAGATGGAATTTATGCTCGAAAACGTGTTGGAGGACGAGCCTGAGCTGCTCGCCGGTATCGTTCGCAACGTGAACTCGCCGCGATTCAAGCTCTGTCTCGACATCGGACACGCGAGTTGCATCGTCTCCGACGTGCCGCTCGCGACATGGATCGCGACGGACGCGCCGCACATCGGACACCTGCATATCCACAACAACTACCGCGAGTGGGACCACCACAACGCCCTCGGCGACGGGCTTATCGACATGGACGCGGCGTTGACGCAGATTCTCACGCTTGCGCCTGACGCCACGTACACAATCGAGTCGATAGACGCGGGGTCGAGCGCGCGGTGGTTGCGCGACAACGGTTATATCCCAGCTCCGTCATTCTGAGAGAAGCGAAGAATCCCCATATTATATAAGGAGTGCAGTTTTATTGAGTGAGATTCTTCGACGCGTCGCGTCTCAGAATGACAGGTTGGGTTCACCCTCGACCGAAGCCGCCGAAGCCGCGCGGCGACACTGGGACGCTATTGCGAAACCGCTCGGCAGTCTCGGTCTGTTGGAGGACGCGATTGTGCGCATCGCCGCTATTATCGGCACGCCCGACGTGCGCCTGAACCGTCGCGCCGTCGCGGTGCTGTGCGCGGATAACGGCGTCGTGGCAGAGGGCGTGACGCAGACGGACGCGTCCGTCACGATGGCTGTCGCGCGCAACCTCACAAAACGCGGTACAAGCGTCTGTCTCATGGCGCGCGCCGCGAACTGCGACGTGATCCCCGTCGATATGGGTATGCTCACGCGACCCGACTTCGACGGCGTACTTGACCGACACGTCGCCGACGGCACAGGCAACATCGCGGTTGAACCCGCGATGACGCGCGAGCAGGCTGAAACCGCCGTACAACACGGTATAGAACTCGCAAATACGCTGAAATCACAGGGTTACGACGTTATATGCACGGGCGAGATGGGTATCGGCAATACCACCACATCGTCCGCCGTCGCCGCCGCGCTGATGAATCTGCCGCCCGAGCGCGTCACGGGGCGCGGCTCGGGACTGTCGGACGACGGACTGCGCCGCAAGGTCTCCGCGATCACGCGCGCACTCGCGCTGCACCGCCCGAACCCCGACGACGCGCTCGGCGTACTCGCTTCGGTCGGCGGATTCGATATATGCGGCATGGCGGGACTGTTCATCGGCGGCGCAATCGCGCGAATCCCCGTCGTCATCGACGGATTCATCAGCGCGTCGGCGGCACTCGCCGCGACGAGGATCGCGCCCGACGCGTCACACGCGATACTCGCGTCGCACGTCTCGGGAGAACCCGCGGGTCGGCTCGTCCTCGACGCGCTGGGGCTGAAACCGCTCATCGACGCAGGAATGAGACTCGGAGAGGGGACGGGAGCCGTCGCGCTCCTGCCGCTGCTCGATCTCGCGCTCGCGGTGTACCACGGCTCGTCGGGCTTCGGCGACATCGGGGTCGATCAATACACCCCGCAACAGTAGCGTATTGTTTCACGTGAAACAATAACGAAGATTTTAGAGGTGAGATGTTAGATACGGGAACACCGCGCCGCCGCAACCTTAACCACGCTCTAACCTCCAACCTCTAACATCTAACCTCTTACAAGGAGCCTTCTTTGTTCACATCACTCCGTCTCGCGTTCGCTATGTTCACTCGCATCCCGATGGGCAAACCCGAGTGGAACGAGCGCGCGCAACGCTACATACTCTGCTTTTATCCGCTCGTCGGTATCGTCGTCGGCGCGATCACTGCCGCGTGGTTCTGGCTCGCAACCGACATCGCGCTCCCGAACACATTGCGCGCACTGGGTTTGACGCTCATACCGCTCGCCGTCACAGGCGGCATACACCTTGACGGTCTCGCCGACACGTGCGACGCGCTCGCGTCCAACGCCGAACCCGAACGCCGCCGCGCGATACTCAAAGACCCGCACGCGGGCGCGTTCGCCGTCATCGGCGTCGTCGTCTACCTGCTCTCGTACTTCGCGCTCACCCTCACGCTGACGCAACTGCCCGTCGGCGGACTGCCCGTCGCAATATACGTCGGACTGTCGCACGTGTTCTCCCGCAGCGGTGTCGCCGCGACAATGGTGCTCGCAAAACCGTCGGGCGAGGGGTTGGGCATGTCGTTCCACGACTCAGCGTCGCGCGCCACGGCACCGATCATGGTCGCCGTCGCCGTTATCGCGGTTGCGGGCGCGGTCGTGCTGTCGGCGGGCAACATCGTACTCGCCGCCGCAATCCTGATGCCGCTGCTCGTCTCCGCAATCGTCCACACGTTCGCTATCCTGACCGCGCACCGCAAATTCGGCGGGTACTCGGGCGACCTCGCGGGGTACCAACTCTGTCTCGCCGAAATCGCCTACCTCGCAACACTGGTCTTGCTTTTTGCAACGCTGTTCGGGCGTTGAATAATATACATGGAGGTTGCGCACCGTGAAATCCACCATGAGACACACGATTAAACGTACTCTTAAACACACCTTGACCCTCGCGTTATCACTAATTGTATTACTGACGCTCACACCGTCAACCCGCGCCGTAACTGGCGGCTACTTCCGCCCGCTCGCCGAGACGGGGCAGACGTTCACCGAACGCCGAGCCGATATCATCGCCGCGCGCCGCGCCATACCGTCCGCGCCCGACGCGCCGTATGACATCACGCCGAAGGTGAGCGCGCCGTACGACGAGGGAACGCTGAAATCCGAGACGCTCGAAGCCGCTCTCGCGCAACTGAACTATTACAGATTGCTCGCGGGTCTGCCCGCCGTCGAACTCGACGACGATTACGTCGCCGCCGCGCAGACGGGCGCGCTTCTCGTCGCGCTGTCCTCCGCGACGGGGCAACTCGCCCACACGCCCGAACGCCGCGAGGACATGACGGACGATTTGTACGCGCGCGGTATCGCGGGCATCGCGAACCCCATCGAATACGGGTACCGCAACCTGTCGGACGCGCTCACGCTCGGCTGGCTCGCGGGCGACAGTGAGTCACAGCTCGCGACGGTCGGCGACAGGCGGCAATTGTTGAACCCCGCGCTCGGCGCGACGGGTTTCGGACAGGTCGGGCGCGGTTACGTCGCGTTCGCAGACGACGACACGGGCGATTATGTGGATTACGAGTACGTCGCGTACCCTGCGGGAGCCGCGTTCTCGACGCAGGACTTCCCCGCCTCAAACCCTTGGAGCGTCTCGCTGAACCCGCTGATTTTCGCCGCGCCGACAGCGGAGGATATCACCGTCACATTGGAGGGCGCGGGGCGCGTATACGAATTTAATACGACGAACAGCGCGGCGAGCGGCAACTATCTGCGCGTCGACATCAACGACGACAACGCGTACGGTATCCCGAACGCGATCATCTTCCGCCCCGCGAACGTCGCGTCCTACACGGGGCTGTACAAGGTCACAATCAGCGGTGTGCGGCTGCTCGACGGCACCGCGCTGACGCTCAGCTACTCCACGCGCTTCTTCGACGTTGACGCGTCGGGCGACGGCGCGTCGGGCTGGGCAAAACCCGAGCTTGAACTCGCCGAGGCGGAGGGGCTTGTCACACCCGAGTTCCGCACGGGGTTCACCGCCGCCGTGACGCGCGCGGAGTTCTGCGTCGCCGTCATAAACTTCCTCGAAACGTACTACGGACAGCCCGCGGGTGAGATCATCGCGATCCGCGCCGCCACGAACAGTCTCGCCGCGCCGAACGCGTGGTTTACGGACACGAGCGACCCGCGCATCATTCAGGCGGCTCAGCTCGGCATCATAAAAGGCACGAACGAGGAGAAAAAACTGTTCGACCCGAACGGCAAACTCAAACGTCAGGAGGCGGCGACGATGCTGTACCGTCTCGCGTCGGACGTTATCGGGCTGCAAATCTCCCACGCCGCCGTCAACTGGACGGACGGCGACCAGATTCAGGCATACGCCAAGGAATCCGTCGACGCGATGTTCGGCATCGACGTCATTCGCGGCATGGAGACCACGCGGCTCGTGTTCTCGCCGCTCGGCACGTACACGCGCGAGCAGTCCGCGCTCACATTCCTGCGGCTGTTTGAGATTATATAGTGGAGATAGCACTCTGGCGGCACGCGGAGACGCGCGGCAACGTCGAGCGGCGGTACATAGGTTCGACGGATGAGCCGCTGTCCGAGCGAGGACGGCTCCACGCCGCGCTGTCGGGCGCGGTGCCGTTCGTACCCGTCGTCTACTGCTCACCGATGATACGCGCCGTGCAGACGGCGACGATCAAGTTCCCGCACTCGCGCCTGATATGCCTGCCAGGGCTGCGCGAGATGGATTTCGGCGCGTTCGAGGGCAGAACGGCGGACGAGATGGAGCGCGACCTCGACTACCGCGACTGGGTGGACGGCAACTGCGAGGGGCAGACACCGAACGGCGAGTCAAAATCCTCATTCTGTGCGCGCACGTGCGTCGCGTTCTCCGAGATTATCGCGGAAAACCTGCGTATGCAGCGCAACTACGTAGCCATCGTCGCCCACGGCGGCACGATCATGTCCGTGTTCGAGCGGTTCGCCCGCCCGCACCGTGACTACTACGACTACCACGTACCCAACTGCGGCGGTTTCAAGGCACTGCTCGACGACGAATCGTGGTCCCGCGACCCGCAGTTGTACAACATACAACGGTTGTAGCTACGCGAAACGCACACAAAACATCTATATCGAATGGACGGCACTCATGATTCACATCTATTACGGCAACGGCAAGGGCAAGACGACCGCCGCGCTCGGTCTCGCAATGCGCGCGAGGGGGGACGGTTGGTCGTGCGGCGTACTGCAATTCCTCAAAGACCGCAGCACGGGCGAACTCGACGCCCTGCGCACCCTCGGCATAGAGGTGTGGCGCGGCAAGGCGAACGGCGCGATGTTCACACGCGATATGCCGCCTGAGAGCCTTGCCGAGACGCGCTCAATCCACGACACGAACCTGTGGCGCGCGATCACGTTCGTCGAATCGTTCAGCGCGGCGGGCAAGAGCGTCCTGCTCGTACTCGACGAGCTGCTCGACGCGATATCGCTCAAACTCATCGACGAGACGATTCTCACGCGCCTGCTCGACCTGTCGTCCCCGAAAGTCGAGATCGTGATAACAGGTCACGGCGACCCGCCCGCAAACCTCCGCGACCGCGCGCACTATATAACAGAGATGTCCGCCCGAGCCCACCCCTACGAAGCAGGTATCGCCGCAAGACAAGGGATAGAGTTTTGACAATTAACAGTTAACAATTAACAGTTAACAGTTAGGACGAGGGTTGCGGGCGCAAACCTTACCAACGCGTCCTCGCGTCCCTAAGTCTCCCTCACAGAGGGGGATGTCACGCAGTGACAGGGGGAGTCCGAGACGGAACGTCTCGGCGCGTCCTCCCTCCGCCGACTGCGGTCGGCACCTCCCTCCACGAGGGAGGCAAGGGTTGGACGGGAGCTACGGAAAACCCTTGTCCGCCCGCAACAACCAACAATAAAAACATAAAGTGGGAACAACATGAAACACAGATCACTCCTTCTCGCCATCGTCGCGCTCGCCGTCATACTCTCCGCGTCCGCGTCGGCGGGTACGTCGTCGAATCCGCTCGTGGCGCGCAGTTATCTTGACGGTGCGTTCAAGTCCGACGTGATCGCCTACGCCGAGCGGCAGCTCACCGACGCGGAGACGACGGTGAACGCGTACCTGAGCGGCTCGCTCGGGGGTATCGCGCCGCCGACTTCGCAGGGGTACGCGCGGGCGCACGGCATGTCCGTCCGCGTCTCGGCGAACGGATATATCAATCTCGGCGAGGGTACGGAGTTCACGCCGAACGCCGCCGTGACGGTCGCGGTCACGTCAGGTACGCTGATCGACATCACTGTCGGCGCGCGCGTGACGAACGGCAAATTGTCAGCGGCGCACACCTACGTTCTGCCCGCCGACAGCTACGCGACAGTCCGCCCCACAACAGTGCTGACGCTCACCGTGCGCGGGTGGTACCGCATAGGTTTGGCGGATAACCCGTTCACCGACGTGTCGCGCTCCGACTGGTTCTACGCCGCGGTCGAATACGTCAGCGCGCTCGGATACTTCAACGGCACCTCGGCGGACAAGTTCTCACCGAACGGCACGATGAACCGCGCGATGTTCGTCACCGTGCTGCACCGTGTCGCGGGCAAACCCGCGCCGAATATCGCGAATCTCGTGACGTTCACCGACGCGCGCGACAGTTCCGCGTACTACTACGACGCGATGCGCTGGGCGTCGAGCTACGGCATCGTCACGGGCTACGAGGACGGCACATTCCGACCCAACGCGGACATCTCGCGCGAGCAGTTGGCGGTGATGTTCTTCCGTTACGCGCAGTACGCGGGCGAATCCGTGTCGTTCAACCCGTCGCGCGCCGAGTCGTTCCCCGACTTCGCAAAAGTCGCGTCCTACGCGAAAGACGCGTTCCGCTGGGCGTGCGATCACGGCATAATCAACGGCTCCGACGGTCTGCTGAAACCGCAAGCGAACTCCACAAGAGCGCAAGTGGCAACGGTAGTGATGAACTACGACGCGTGATGTTCCCCCGCTTTGCCCACAACGGGCGCGTTTCCCCCGCGATTCTTTGTACATTCCGCCAAAATGAACAATCCGTTAATTTTCCGCTTGACAAATCCCGCGCACCGTGCTAACATAATCACACGAACAAAGGCGTTCGTCGACGGGTCATGCCCCTCGGCGAACGCTTTCTCGTTCTCAACCATAAACTCACTCAGCACCCAACGCCAACTCCACGCCACCGCAACAAGCTGAAAAGCACGCCCAACGCCGTCACAGGCGGCTCGCGACAACGGCGCGCACTCGTGCAGCAGCACACACAAAGCACAGGAGCGGCTTCGCCGCGACAAGCGAATAAATAGAATCAATAAGGAGCTACATAACATGTCAAACGTCCCTGAACTGTTCGGAAGCCTCGTTTTCAACGACACCGTGATGAAAGCGCGGCTGCCGAAGGATATCTACCGCGCTCTGCAAAAGACGATTAAAGAGGGCTCGCACCTCGAACTCGACGTCGCGAACGTCGTCGCCGCGTCGATGAAAGACTGGGCGACGGAGCTGGGCGCGACGCACTTCACCCACTGGTTCCAGCCGATGACGGGTATCACCGCCGAGAAGCACGACAGTTTCATCTCGCCGCAGGGCGACGGCACCGTTATCATGGAGTTCTCGGGCAAGGAGCTTGTGCGCGGCGAACCCGACGCGAGTTCGTTTCCGTCGGGCGGTCTGCGCGCCACGTTTGAAGCGCGCGGGTACACCGCGTGGGATCCGACAAGCTACGCGTTCATCAAGGACGGCACGCTGTGCGTTCCGACCGCGTTCTGTTCGTACACAGGCGAGGCGTTGGACAAGAAAACGCCGCTCCTGCGCTCGATGGACGCGATATCGAAGCAGGCGTTGCGCATCTTGAAGCTGTTTGGCAACACGGCACCGAAGCGCGTTCTCACGACCGTCGGACCCGAGCAGGAGTACTTCATCATCGACAAAGACGTGTATCTGCAACGCCCCGACCTCATCTACACGGGTCGCACCCTCGTCGGCGCGCGCCCGCCGAAAGGTCAGGAGCTTGAGGACCACTACTTCGGCGCGCTGAAACCGCAGATCGCGGCGTACATGCACGACCTCGACGAGGAGCTGTGGAAACTCGGTATACTGTCGAAAACGAAGCACAACGAGGTCGCGCCCGCGCAGCACGAGCTCGCCCCGATATTCTCGACGACGAACATCGCCGCCGACCACAACCAGCTCACGATGGAGCTGATGCGCAAGGTCGCCGACCGCCACGGGCTGACGTGTCTGCTGCACGAGAAGCCGTTCGCGGGCATCAACGGCTCGGGCAAGCACAACAACTGGTCGATCTCGACCGACAACGGACAGAACCTGCTCGACCCCGGCGACACGCCGTTCGAGAACGCGCAGTTCCTGCTGTTCCTCGTCGCGGTCATCAAAGCGGTCAACAAATATCAGGATTTACTGCGTATCTCCGTCGCGTCGGCGGGCAACGATCACCGTCTCGGCGCGAACGAAGCACCGCCCGCCATCATCTCGATCTTCCTCGGCGAGGAACTCGGCGGCGTACTCGACGCGCTGGCAGACGGCACACCGTACGTCGGCGTCGAACACGTCAGCATGGAGATCGGCGCGACGGTTCTGCCGCACTTCCCGAAAGACACGACCGACCGCAACCGCACGTCGCCGTTCGCGTTCACGGGTAACAAGTTCGAGTTCCGCGCGCTCGGCTCGTCGCAGTCGATTGCGGAGCCGAACGTCGTACTGAACACCGCCGTCGCCGACATTCTCGACGAGTTCGCGAACCAGCTCGAAGCGTCGACCGACTTCATCGGCGACCTGAATCGGCTCGTCAAGGCGACGATTCTCGAAAACCGCCGCATCATCTTCAACGGCAACGGCTACGACGACGCGTGGGTCATAGAAGCCGAGAAGCGCGGTCTGTCGAACCTCAAAACCACGCCCGAAGCACTCGTGAAGTACCTCACCGAGCAGAACGTCGACCTGTTCGTGCGCCACGGCGTGTACACGCACAAGGAGATCGAGTCGCGACACGAGATTTACCTCGAAAACTACGCGAAAACGATCAACATCGAGGCGTTGACGCTCATCGACCTCGCGAACCAGAAGATTATCCCCGCCGTCAACGGCTATCTCACCGAACTCGCCGCCACCGTCGCCGCCGTCAGCGCGTTCGGCGAACCCACGGCGCAGAAGAAGCTCGGCGCGAAGGTCTCCGCACTCGCCAACGAGCTGTACACGAAGCTCAGCGCGCTCGAAACCGCACTGATCGACGTACACGGCATCGAGGACAGCGTAGACGCCGCGTTCGCGTTCCGTGAGCGCGTGTTCACCGCGATGGCGGAACTGCGCATCGTCGTAGACGAACTCGAACTGACAGTAGGCTCCGACTGGTGGCCCCTGCCGACATACGGCGAGATTTTGTACTCGGTGATATAACAGTTAACAATTAACAATTAACAAGTAACAGTTAACAGATACGTAGGTAGGACGAGAGTTACGTATACTCCCACCGCCGCCATTCGGCGGCACCTCCCTCTATGAGGGAGGCTCGGGCGATGCGTTCCAAAAAAGCCTCCCTCTCAGAGGGAGGTGCCGTCCGCAGACGGCGGAGGGAGACCCCGTCCAATTCCCGCAATTGTCAATTGAAATTTAATACCGCACAATGAAGTGCGCCGATATCCCGTCGGGGGTTATCAGCGCACTTTTTTGTATATAATCTTCGTCAACAAAAATTAGGAAGGAATAACAAAATGGACTTCAGTATTTGGTTCTTACTCGGAGCGATTCTCGTTTTCTTCATGCAGGGCGGCTTCGCGATGGTCGAAACCGGCCTGACGCGTGCGAAAAACGCGGGCAACATCATCATGAAGAACCTCATGGACTTCTGTATCGGCACGGTCGTGTTCGTACTCCTCGGCTACGGGCTGCTCGCGGGCGACCACGTGTTCTTCGGGCTTATCGGGAAACCCGACCTGCGCGTGTTCACCGACTTCCTCGGTTGGGCGGAGACGGACGGCTCGAACTTCTTCTTCATGCTCGTGTTCGCCGCCACCGCCGCGACAATCGTGTCCGGCGCGATGGCCGAGCGCACGAAATTCGTCTCCTACTGCATCTACTCCGGCGTTATCTCGCTGTTCGTGTACCCCATCGAGGCAGGTTGGGTGTGGGGCAGCGGCGGCTGGCTTGCGAACCTCGGCTACGTTGACTTCGCGGGTTCGAGCGTTATCCACATGGTCGGCGGTCTGACCTCGCTAATCGGCGCGGCGATTCTCGGACCGCGCATCGGCAAGTACATCAAGGACAAAAAGACGGGCAAAACCACGGCGCGCGCAATCCCCGGCCACTCGATAACGCTCGCCGCGCTCGGCGCGTTTATCCTCTGGTTCTGCTGGTACGGCTTCAACGGCGCGGCTGCCGGCAACATCGAGCAGCTCGGCGCGATTCTGGTGAACACCACGATAGCCCCCGCCGTCGCGACGGTCGCCACTATGCTGTTCACCTGGATCAAGAACGGCAAACCGGATGTTTCGATGTGCCTGAACGGCTCGCTCGCCGGTCTCGTCGCAATCACGGCGGGCTGCGCGAACGTTGACGCACTCGGCGCGCTGATTATCGGTCTCGTCGCCGGCATTCTCGTCGTCGTCGCGGTCGAAGTAATCGACATCAAGGTCAAGGTAGACGATCCCGTCGGCGCGATTGCGGTTCACGGCGCAAACGGACTATGGGGCACAATCGCGGTCGGTCTGCTCGCAAACCCGAACGTTCCCGGGCAGGACGCGGGAACAACCTCCGGTGTCGCAGGTCTGTTCTACGGCGGCGGCGGACACCAGATCGGCATTCAAGCTATCGGCGTTCTCGCGATTCTCGCGTGGACGGCTGTCGTCATGACGATTGTATTCTTAATCATCAAAAAGACGGTTGGTCTGCGTGTCAAGCCTGAAGAGGAAATCGCGGGTCTCGACGGTCCGGAACACGGTCTGTCCTCCGCGTACGGCGGCTTCGTGTTTGCCCCCGAAGAGCTCCTGCCCGAGGGCATCACCGTTCCGCTGATAAACGCTGTCCCGATTGACAGCGCGATCCCCGTCACAAACACCGCGCGTCCCGGCGCGAAGCTCACCAAAGTCACGATCATCACGAATCAGTCGAAGTTCGCGGTGCTGCAAAGCGCGCTCGACACGCTCGGCATCACGGGTATGACGGTCACGAACGTCCTCGGCTACGGTATGCAAAAGGGTCACACTGAGGTGTATCGCGGCGTACCCGTCGAGACGAAGCTACTGCCGAAAATCCAGCTCGACATCGTGATCTCCGCGATACCGACCGATACGTTCGTCGAAACCGTCAAAAAAGCGTTGTACACGGGCAACGTCGGCGACGGCAAGATTTTCATCTACGACGTAGAGGACGTGGTCAAAGTCCGCACAGGAGAGAGCGGCTTCGACGCACTGCAAGACGATGACGTCAATTAACAGTTAACAATTAACAATGAACAGTTAAAGACGGGGGTTGCGGTTTAGCCGCAACCCTCGTCTTATTCCCGTTAACTGTTCATTGTTAATTGTTAATTGACATCGTCCTCTGATGCGAATCTTTCCCTCAGCTTCCCTACCGCGCGGCTCTCTATGCGCGATACGTAGCTGCGTGAGATGCCCAAGTCCGCCGCTACCTCGCGCTGGGTCTGCTCGGGCGCGCCGCCTATGCCGTAGCGCGCGATGAGAATTTTCAGCTCGGTCGGATTCAGTTCCTCGCGCAGATAGCGCAGCAGGCGTTCGCGCGACTCCTCGGCGGTGATCTTCTCGTCTGTGTTGTCGTAGTGCATCAGCAACTCGCCGAGCGTGAGCGGGTTGCCGTCGCGGTCATTGTCGAGCGGCTCGTCGAGAGACTGGTCGCCCTGACGCTTTCTGCCGCGCCGGAAGTGCATGCGTATCTCGTTCTCGATGCACGTGGACGCATACGTCGACAGCGCGACCTTTTTGTCGGGTTTGTACGTGCCGATCGCGTTGATCAGCCCGATCGCGCCGATCTGGATCAGATCCTCGCGGTCTGTCTCGTTGGCGTAGTACTTCTTGACGATGTGCGCGACGAGACGCATGTTGCGCTCGATCAGCGTGAGCCGCGCTTCCTCGTCACCCTCCGCGAGACGGCGCAGGCACTCGCGCTCCTCGTCGGGCTTCAGCGGTTGTTTGAACGAACTGCCGTCGAGCCGCAGCATGAGTATCGGCGCGGCGAGCAGCATGGCGATGGTGAAAGTGAGCATTATAGGTAAACCCCCGTGATTGTTCTCCACTCACTCTATTCGCCGCCAATTTGTCCGTATGTCACAACTTTGCGCCGCCCGATGCCGATGTTTTGCGGAATGTAATGCCCGAGGACACTACATTTCACAAGACCTTTGTCACAGGGCGTTTTTCCGCGTCCCAGCCCCCGTCTCCGTCATTGCGAGCGCACGAAGCAATCCAGAACCCCGTTTCTCCGTCCAAACTCCCGTAAAAAACGAAATTGGACGAGGTTGCGAGGGACTGGATTGCTTCGCGCGGCTCGCAATGACGAGTGGAAAACTAAATCGGTATCCGTGTCCCGTTGTCACCCCATCTCGTGCGAATGTGTTTTTAACATTTCAAAGCACGTGACGAACCGCACATCGTCTCTGATAACGTCAAACTGCGGCTTCACGAGGTGATCCTCCCACAAAATCCAACACAAGTTGCGCGGCGTGGAAGAAGCGAAATAATTGCTCCCGTCCTCATTGGTCAGCACCATCATGTCAGGTTGATACATTGCTTCGCGCGTCGCCTCTTCGACACACGACAGCGCGTTTTCTGTATCGCCCGCTTCGCAGTAAAATTCGGCAAGCACGACGTTGTGAAACGCGGCTTCGGTATGTTCGTCACCGATGAGGACGTTATCGGTTGCCGCGCGCGCAAGGACATCAATCTGCCACGCGGTCTGAAAACACTCGATTCTTTTCAGCGCGTCCAGATCGGCTTTGACCGCGTATTCTCCGATGAGGTCGCACAGCATGATCTTGAATCTGGTGATACGCAGCTTCTGATTTTGCGTCCATTCGTCGCCAGTGAGCACGCGCCCCAGCATTAAATCCTGCGTGAAATACGCTTCGGACGGCAGCGTGTCCACGATTTTCTTCGCCTCTTCTCGCATCTCCCACTTCACATACCGATTGATAAGCTGATACTTAGCCGGCAGCGATACATTTTGGTCTGAGCTGTAATTGATAATCCTCTCGCCTGTCGCGATTATTTCGTTTTTCAACGCGTCGGAGCCGTCCGCGCACAGCGATTGCAACAGAAGATTCTGCAAATCGTAATTCACGGGGAACTCTTTCACGGCGGTGCGCGCCGTCGAAATTGCGGACGGGACGTTGCCCGTGTTGAGCAGATTCCGAATGTCGCGCGTGTAGTTGTAGATTTTCTGCTCGCTGAGTATCGTCTCCGTTCCGAGCAGTTCGTCAACCGTGACCTTGAAAAACGCCGCGATGTGCGGCAGCAGCTCAATGTCGGGATAATTCGCGCCCGTCTCCCAGCGGCTGACAGACTGCGGCGACACGCGGAAAATCTCCGCAACCTGATCCTGCGTCAAGTCGCTATTCTTGCGCAGGCTTTTGAACTTCCCGCTGAAATAGATTGACATATTTGCACCTCCTGCGATTACATTGTTTTTTGGATTCTGCGGATATTGTACAGCACCGCGACGGCAAACGCAAGCGCACGGAAAGAGAGTTTTTATCAAGCAAAACGAGAGTTTGTCGGCGGCAACTGCGGCTCTGCGCCGTCCCTGTCATTCAGAGCACCCTCCTGTCATTCAGAGCGAAGCGAAGAATCTCACGCGCGCGACTTGCGGCACTCCTGTCATTCTGAGCGAAGCGAAGAATCCCCTCAATTACCGATTAATCTCGCGACTTGCGTCGCGGGCTGTTTTAATCTTTTCGCAACGCTGTCCGCGCTCGCCGCGCGGCGTTACTTTCGTTCGGGCGAAAGTAACCAAAGCCCGCAGGGGGTTGCGACCCCCTTGACCCCGAGGTACACCGCTGCCGTTCTCGCTTCCGTGAGACGCGAGAACGGCAGCGGCGGCGGTGTCAATTAACAATGTACAATTAACAATGAACAATTACGTGGGATTACTTGAACGTTGATCGAGCTTATTCCCGTTTCCCGTAACCCTCGTCCAAGTTTACGTAAATTGTTAATTGTACATTGTCAATTGTTAATTGCCCAGTCACGCCACATTAAAGGATACTGCGGCTCGTTTCGCTGCCGCACGTTGATGTGTTTTAGGGTCTCGGCTCCCGCGCACGTTTTGCGGTTTGTGTAGGGGCGACCCTATGTGGTCGCCCTGTCGTGGTACGAACAACGGCGGGCGATTGATAATCGCCCCTACATACGCCCCGCAACTCCCGCCCATATCCGTGAGAGCGCGATGTCGGTGTCGGTCGCGGATTTGACGGTGAAGTCGTAGACGGACATTATAATTCTCCTGTTTCGTTTATTTCGCGTAGGTTTTCCTCCGCGTCGGGGTCGCCGTGTTTCAGGGCGCGTTTCAGCCAATAACGCGCCTTGCGCGGGTTCGCTTCCGCGCCGTAGCCGTGAATGTAGAACCAACCGACCTGACACTCCGCGAGCGGATATCCCGTGAGCGCGAGTTTCATCATGCGCCTGAAACACGTCGCGAAATCGCCTTTTAGGAAGCAGTTCTCGATGATATCGTCCACCTCGCGCAGTTCGGGGCAGTCCTCGTAGATGTGCGTTGCAGCTATGTTCCCGTTTTGCTCCGCCGTCATACAGTCTCCTTAATCCCCAAATCGCCCGTAAATTCCCCGCACAGGAACGTGTGTCCGTATGCCGATGTCCGACCGCAGTAATGCGCGCCGAGCTTTGCGTAGTGCGCAATCGCGACGGGCGACAGCTCGTTGACGAACAGGCGCACACCGTCGTACCCGCGCATTCTCGCGTCGCCGAGCGCGAAGCGTATCAGCGTCGCCGACAGCCCGCGCCGTTGGTACGCGCGCAGTGTGCCGACGCGCGAGAGTTCCGCCCAACGCCGCACAGATTTGTCGAAGTTCGAGTAGTCGAACCCGTCGTCCGCGTCGTCGCCGAGCGAGCAGACCGATGCGATCACGCTGTCGATTTTCGCGACGTACAGCGAACCGCTCGCGGTATCGTCGCGGACGTTCTCGGGCGCGGGGTAGTCGTCGTGCCACGCCGCCATGCCCGCCTCGCCGATCAGCGACCGATACAGCGCGAAAATCTCCGCGCCGTCGTCGGGCGCGGCTTTTGTGAGCGTCAACGTCTCGGGTTCATAAGTCATACAGCACTCCTGATGTTTCTACGCTATTTTAGCATACAAGCGGAGGTTTGTCTACTGCCGCCGTAATAACGTCCCGTCCCCCGTCATTGCGAGCCGCCGCCCAATTTGTCCGCAACCTTGACAACCGCCGACCGCGCATGTAAATTGCGCTCGGGAGGTTATACTATGACAGACATCAAACAGTTCACAGCGACCATCGACGCGTATTTTGCGCAGTGCGACGACGAAAACGTGTACCCCGACGAGGCGGGGCTTGTGCTCACGCTCGGCATGTCGCCGCGAGAATACCGCGCGCTGCTCGCGGACACGGACGACGCGACGCAGCCACACCGCGACGCGCTCGAAACCGCGAAAATGCGGCGTGACAGCATACTCGAACGCCGACAATTCGCGGAGGGCAAGGGCGCGATGTTCTCGACCCGCGCGCCGACCCGCGACGACGCGCCGCCCCCGAAAGTCGAGGTGGTTTTTCGCGGCGAGGACGAGTTTTACGAGTGAGTGAGCCGCGACGTCACGTGTGCGGCACGCGAATTTGACCTGTCCCCAAAAGTGTGATATACTTATGAAAATCTGCAAATGAGAGTGGAGCGTTATGCAAGCTGAGCGAGAGATCACCGCGTGTTTTTCGGGGTACCGACCCGAAAAACTGCCGTGGGGCGTGGACGAGGACGACCCGCGCTGCCGTATGCTGAAACACAAGCTGTACGATATCGCCGAGGCGTTGTACCACTCGGGGATTCGCCGCTTCGTCGTGGGCATGGCGCGCGGATGCGACACATTTTTCTGCGAAGAACTGCTGAAACTGCGCGAGATAAGCCCAGATCTCACGATCGAGGCGGCTATCCCGTGCGAGGATCAGGCGCGGCGGTGGAGCGAACCCGACCGCGCGCGGTATTTCGAGCTGCTGTCGCAGTGCGACACCGAGACGTACGTCTCGCGCCGCTACACGAACGACTGCATGATGAAGCGCAACCGCTACATGGTAGACAAGTCGAGCGTCATCGTCGTAGTGTTCGACGGCAAGGTAGGCGGCACAATGTACACAAGGCAATACGCCGCCACGCGAGGGATAGAGGTTGTAGACGTGCGACCGTGATGACAATTAACAGTTACCGGGGGTGGGCCGGGGGTTGCGGAGCCGGGGGAACAAACACCGCCGACTGCGGTCGGCACCCCCTTTCCGAAAGGGGGCAGGAGTTGGCCGGGGGGTGCGTGACCTCCCACCGCCGCCATTCGGCGGCACCTCCCTCTGTGAGGGAGGCTTGGACGGTGCGTTCCAAAAAAAGCCTCCCTCTCAGAGGGAGGTGCCGTCCGCAGACGGCGGAGGGAGACCCCCGTCCAAACGTCCACCGTCCCCGCCCCCTTTCGGAAAGGGGGTGCCGCTCGCAAGCGGCGGGGGTTTGTTCCCCCGTCCACCCCCGTAACTGTCAATTGTCCGTTTTCAATTTCGCCATCGCGTTTATAAACCTCTGGTGTTCGCGGAACGGGTCGAGCGTTATGTTGCGTTCGTACATTTGCGCCAACTGCTCGCGCGCGGGTCGTTCAAAGCGATTCTTCGTGACGGTGCCGTCGTCGCTGACCATGCTCTCTACGCCGTGCGCCATCAGCGACGGGTCGGTGTGCGCGGCGCACTCGATGGCTTTTACTATGTAGTCGAGCGCGGTGTCGAAGTCGGTTTTCAGGTATTCGAGCGCGAGATTTTGGTATGTATTCATGTAGCGCGTGCCGTCGTTCGGTCTGTCCCACTGTTGAATGTCCGCAATTGCCATTTCAAGTTTCAGAAGCCTGATATACTCGCCGTCCTGCTCTAACCCGAGTTGTCGTCTGAAATGTCCGAGGTTACTCAGTGCGTTGCTCACCCGCACGCTATACGCGAACAGCGCGTCGCTGAACGGCTTTGTCAGTTCCTCGGCGGTCGCCTTGTCGATGCTTTTCATAGCTTTCTCGCGGGCAAGGTTGAATTTCTCTGTCGCCTCCGTGTCCTGCAACATCCGCAGCAACTCGCTCGGGTCGGTTATGGTGTTCGCCCGCACGAGCTTGACACCCGCGTTTTCGTTTAGCTGATTGAGGTACTGTTCAATCGCCTTTTGCGCAATCATCTCACCCATCCACTCGCGGCATTGATGCACTACGGGCAGCCGCGCCGCAAGTTCGCGCGCCTTGTCAAGCTCGCGCAGCTCCGTATACGCGTTGCACAGCACGGCGATTGTCCTCGTGCGCAGTTCATCGTCCGTGCTGTTGTCCAAAATGCGCTCGTAAATCTGCACGGCTTCGCGTTTATACGGGTCAAAATTGCGCACGTCAACCCATTTCTCATGCTTGCCTTTCAACTCGCCCGCATACAGGAACTGCACCTCGTAATCGTGCGGCATATCATGCGCAAGCTCGCGCCACAGCTCGAGCCGCTCGTCCTGTGTGTCGGTGTCGGACATGCGGAGTTCCAGCGTTTTCGCTTTCGCGTCCTCGACGCGCTTCTTGCTGCGAATCGCGTCCATACCGAGCAAAACGTCGGTGGACACGTCGAAGTAGTTCGCGATCATCGGCACGAGCGTCAGATCGGGGAAATTCTCGCCGCGCTCCCATTTGGACACGGACTGCGCGGACACACCGAGGTGTTCCGCGAGAGCTTCCTGCGTGATCTCGCGGTTTACGCGGAGTTTTTTAAGGTTTTCGGAGATCGATATGGTCATTTTTCTGCGCTCCTTTACGTTTGTGGCGAATTCGCAGTTAAAATATACCACGGCGGCGCGGCAAAAACAATGGCGGCTTTCGTCACCGCCCTCGCCCTGACGTTGAAATTATCACGGTGCGGGTCATTCGCCATTTTCGCGCACACAACAAAGAACGCGGCTTGCGCCGCGCTCTTTGCGTATTTTTATGTACTTATTTCGCTTTTTTGCTGTCGTCGATCCAGTCCAGATCCTTGCGCGCGTTGCCGAAAGCTTCGCCGCCCTCGGGTACGCCCCACATGGACGGAGGAGGACCCGACGGGGAATCCTCGCCCTCGGGAGGAGGAGGAGGTGCGAAGAATCTCGGGGCTTTCGCCGCGCGCTCTTCCGCTGTAAGGCAGTAGTCCTCGATCGTCTCGTTCTGACCGCGCAGTTGGGCGGCGCGCTGCTCGCCTGTGTTGTGGTCAGGCAGGACGATGACGCGCCCGGTCTCGATACCCTCTTTGAGTATCTCGCCGAGTTCGATGGGGTCGATACCTGTCGCGTGAATCGCGTTCAGCGTCTTGATCGTACCCTCGGAGACGTGGTATCCCGTGTTTTTCAGACCCTCGGGACGGAACTTCTCGGAGTTGCCGATGTTCGAGTTGATGTTGCCCGGGCAGAGCACCGTCGCGCCCGCGCCGTAGGGTTTCAACGCCGCGTCGTAGGAATACATGAGGTTGTTGACCGCCGCTTTCGCCGCGGAGTACGGTCCCGTCGTCGAACCCGCCATGAACGCGCCCATGGACGACGTTGTGGCGACGTGGAACTCCTCTTTGTGCGCGTACGCCTTGATCATGCGCGGCACGAAGATCAACAGTCCGTTGACAACGTGGTTCAGACACACGCCCATGACCCAGTCGAAATCGTCGAATGTCGACGCTTCGATCGGTCCGAACGAGTTGACGCCCGCCGTCTGGATCAGCAGATTCGGGGGTCCGCCGAATGTCGCTTCGACCTTGTCCGCCGCCGCCGTGTACTCGGCGCGGTTCGTGAGGTCAACTTTCAGTGCGAGAACGTCCTCAGGCTTTGCGCCCGAGTAGGCGATGATCTCGCCGACTGCCTTGTCCAGAGCGTCCTGCCGAACGTCCGCGATGGCGACTTTCATGCCCGCCTTGGAGAACACTTTCGCCTGACCGAGACCGCCGCCCGATGCGGCACCCGTGATAAACGCGATTTTGCCTGCAAAGTCTTTCATGGTGGAACTCCTTTTGGTGAATTTGTTTTAGCTTAGCACATCTTGCCTATATTGTCAAGTGAATCTTTGCGCAGGTTGTGTAAATTAGCTAAAATTTTGCGGGCGTATCGGTACCTTGCTTTTTTACTGTCATTCTGAGCGAAGCGAAGAATCCCCTCGATTGGCGATTCATGTCGCAACTTGCACAGCACTGTCATTCAGAGCGAAGCGAAGAATCTCACGCGCATGACTTACCCACACCTATCATTCTGAGTCTGCGAAGAATCCCCTCGATTGGCGATTCATCTTGCGGTTTTACCGCAGATAATGCTCTGCTTTTCGATAGCTTGTCCGCGCTCGCCGCGCGGCGTTACTTTCCTTCGGGGGAAAGTAACCAAAGCCCGTTTTGGACGATGGACGCGCGAGGGTTGGCACCCCCGCAACTTCCTTTTGCCGAGAACGGCAGTACTTGCGGTATTCGCGTCTAATCACTCCAAAACCGATAGTGTTTGCAACGCCTTTCGGCGTGGCAATTGCGTCACGTCACATAAAAAGACCCTGCGGCTCGTTTCGCTGCCGCGCATTGGCGTGTGTCAGGGTCTTGGCTCTCACGCACGTGTCTTGGTTTGTGTAGGGGCGACCCTATGTGGTCGCCCTGTTGTGGTTTGCAGAATTATTCACCCACGGCTTGCTGTTTGACCTGACCGCTGTCCGCGCGTGAGATTCTTCGCTTCGCTCTGAATGACAGAGGGGCTGCTCCGAATGACAGAGAGGTTGCTCTGAATTACAGAGGGGCTACTCCGAATGACAGAGAGGTTGCTCTGAATTACAATACATCCGCGCCGCCGAATATTTTTACCACTCTCGCACAAAACAAGTCGTTGACAACGGCGCGATTTAGTGATATTGTATAGTGGTAAACTCAAAGCCGCGCGGCGTTGCGCGGCAAAAAAATAAAGCGAGGAGAATAAAATGAAACGCATATCGGCACTGTTACTCGCACTGCTCATGCTCGCGGCACTCGCAGCTTGCGGCGGCAACACGGACAACCCCAACAACTCCGATCCCGCACTGAAAACCATCAAGATCGGCGTGTACGAACCCGCTTCGGGCGACAACGGCGCGGGCGGCAAGCAGGAGACGCTCGGTATCCAGTACGCGAACTCGCTGACACCGACCGTTGAGATCGGCGGCGAGACGTACAAGGTCGAACTCGTGACCGTCGACAACGAATCCAGCACCGACAAGGCGGCTTCGGCGGCGAATACGCTCGTTGCGGCGGGTGTCAGCGTCGTTCTCGGCTCGTATGGGTCGAGCGTGTCCATCGCGGCGAGCGACATCTTCCGCGACGCGAATATCCCCGTCATCGGTGTGACCTGCACGAACCCGCAGGTGACGCAGGGCAACACGCACTACTTCCGCATCTGCTTCCTCGACCCGTTCCAGGGTACCGTTCTCGCGAACTTTGCTGCCGATGAATTTAAGGCGACAAAGGCGTACGTTCTCGCGAAGCTCGGCGACGACTACTCGGTCGGTCTCGCGAACTACTTCGTCGCGGCGTTTGAAGCACTCGGCGGCGAGGTGCGTTATGAGACGTTCCCCGACGGCAACAGCGACTTCAACAGCTACATAGCCAACGCGAAGAACTTCGGCGCGCAGGTGTTCTTCTCGCCCGTCTCGGCGGAAGCCGCCGCCAACATCATCGAGCAGGCACCGACACAGGGTCTCACGATCCCGCTGCTCGCGGGCGACACATGGGATTCCAACGTCATCACGGGCGCGGCGCAGGGCAAGGACGTCTCGATCTACGTCACCACGTTCTATCAAGAGGGCGGCGACCCCACGTTCGACGCGGGCATCAAGGCGTGGATCAACGGCAACGCGACCAACCTCTCGAACAACAACGGCAACGACATGATCGCCGCCGTGTCCGCAATGGGCTTTGACGCGTACTATGTCGCGCTTGAAGCGTTGAAAGCCGCGGGAACCACCGACTCCAAGGCTGTCAACACCGCGCTGTGGAATATTCAGTACGACGGCGTGACGGGTCATATCGCGTTCGACGAGGTCGGAGACGCAAACCGCAGTGAAGCCGTCGTGAAAAAGGCGAACACCGCCGACGGCGTGTGGGACTTCGTGGCGATACAGGGCATAAAATAAGTAAAAACGTCGGTAATTTGTGATAAATACGCGAAAAATGCAAGTTGCTATTGACAAACTTGCAAACATAACGTAAAATTAACGCGGGACGAGGAGGTCAGACTTTCTCGTCTCGCGCGATTTTATCAAAATAACTAAAATTTAGGAGAGAAGAAATGAAACGCTATTTAGCAGTCGTTCTCGCGCTGTGTCTCGCGGTTACAATGCTCGCGGGCTGCGGAAAAACTGAGGCGGATCCCGACGCGTCGCCGACGGGCAACGTGATCAAGATCGGCATATTTGAACCCGCTTCGGGCGACAACGGTGCGGCGGGCAAGCAGGAGACACTCGGTTACCTCTACGCCAACTCCGTGCAACCCACCGTGGAAATCGGCGGCGTGACGTACACGATCCAGTTTGAGATTGTCGACAACGAATCCAGCACGGACAAGGCTCCGACAGCCGCCAGCACGCTGATCTCCAAGGGCGTGAGCGCGGTGCTCGGCTCGTACGGCTCCGCTGTGTGCATCGCGTCCAGCGACGTGTTCGCTCAGGCTAAGGTGCCGATCCTCGCGCCCACCTCGACGAATCCGCAGGTCACGCTCGGCAACTCGCACTTCTTCCGCCTTTGCTTCCTCGACCCGTTCCAGGGTACGGTTCTCGCGAACTTCGCGAGAGAACAGTTCGGCGCGAAGAAAGCATACATACTCGCCAAGCTCGGCGACGACTACTCGGTCGGTCTCGCGACGTACTTCAAGCAGGCGTTTGAAGCACTCGGCGGCGAGACGGTGTACGAGACGTTCCCCGAGGGTACAAGCGACTACAACAGCTACGTGACGAACGCGAAAAACAGCGGCGCGGACGTGTTCTTCAGCCCGACGAGTACCGAAGCTGCCGCGAACATCATCGAGCAGGCGGCGGCACAGGCGTGGAGCAAGCCGATTCTCGCGGGCGACACGTGGGATTCCAACGTCATCACGGGCGCGGCGCAGGGCAAAGCCATCGAGCTGTATATCACGACGTTCTATCAAGAGGGCGGCAATCCCGCGTTTGACTCGGGCTTCAAGGCGTGGCTGAACGCCAACCCGAATATGCTCGCGAACAACAACGGCAACGACCAGATCTCCGCGATCTCGCCGATGGCGTACGACGCGTACTTCACCCTGCTCGAAGCGATCAAGGCGGCGGGCAGCACCGACTCCGTCGCGATCAACGCCGCGCTGTGGAACGTGCAGTACGACGGCGTGACGGGTCACATCGGCTTCGACCAGAACGGCGACGCGATACGCACGGACGCGGTCATCAAACAGGTGAACACCGAGACAGGTCTCTGGGAGTACGTCGCAACGCAAGGCGTAAAATAATCGCAAATTCAAAGAGGGTGCGGACATTGGTTCCGCACCCTCTTTTTGCGCGAAAAAGCGATGGCGGTTGGCAGTAGGACGGGGGACAAACACCGCCGTCTGCGGACGGCACCTCCCTCTGAGAGGGAGGCAGGGATTGGACGTGGGTTACGGTGAATAATGCGCCGTAGGGGACGCCGCCCTCACGGTTACCGCATTTACTTTTTCACTCGTCATTGCGAGCCGCGCGAAGCCAACCCGAACCCCCTGTCTTCGTCCAAAACCGCGTAAAACGCGGGCGTGGCCGCGGGTGCGGGGGACGGGCTTGCGGGGCGCGGCGCGCCCTGTCGGGTGTGGG